>NZ_JAMPJZ010000020.1:0-77791 GCF_039961835.1 Trichocoleus sp. ST-U1 | reverse complement strand
CAGTGGCAATTTGACCATTGCTGCAAACGCAGACATGAATCTTGCCGGAGGCTTCAGCCAAACTGGGACGGGGGCAGTCTCCACAGCAGGTGACATTACCACTAGCAACGACAAAATTAGCTTCAGCAGTCCCGTTACTCTGACGGGACTGCTGAAGCTGGATACCGGAACTGGTGGCGGCGATATTTTCACCGGAGCCATTACAGGTGATGGCAAAGACTTAGAACTGAGCGCAGGTACGGGAAATATTACACTGAGCAATGCTTCCGGACTGGGCAATTTTAAAATTCACAGTGCTAGCAACGTACAAGCTGGGGCAATTTCAGCAACTAGCATTACTCAGGGAGCCGTCACCCCCACAACTGGCACCACCACCTACAGTACGCTGAACGCTGCGGGTGATATTAACCTGAAGGGCAGCATTTTCAAGCTCAACGGTGCCATCAATACCACGGGTGGCGGCGTCACTATCAATAACAGTGGACAACTAACAATTGCCCCTGCCACAGACATGACTCTGGTTGGAGCCTTCTTACAAAACGGTACGGGTAAAGTTTCTACAGGTGGAAATATCACCGCTAGCGGCATTAAGTTTAACCAAGGCGTTAGCTTAAGTGAGGATGTCAATTTTGATACTAGCGCTAGCAATGGCGCGATCGCTTTCAACAGTACAGTTGATGGTCAGAAAATTCTAACTGTGAACGCTGGTAGCGGTGACATCACCTTCAGCAGCACTGTCAATACTGCTAGCCTAGCTACCGCTACCACTGGAGTTGGTGGGACAACCAAACTCAACGGCAACGTGACCACTGCTAATAGTCAAATCTATGGAAATAATGTCCTGCTGACCGGGGATATCATTCTAAAGGGGGATGCAATTGACTTTAAGGGCGGAGCGGATTCGGTTGTTGGTACGGGAAGTCTGACACTTCAGACAGCAACGCCGAAGACAGCGATCGCAATTGGATTCGATAAAGATGCTTCCCATCTAAATATCAACGATACTGACCTGGCAGCGTTGAAAGACGGATTTAGCAGCATCACCATTGGGAATGCTAGCGAAGGCCAAAACATCGTTGTAGATTCGGCAACCTTCAAAGATGCTGTAACGATTCAAGCTGGCAAAGGGACGCTGACGGTGCAGGGAACATCGCCGGGAATTACCACTAATGCATCGATTCATCTCATCGGCGGTGCAACGACTCTTAATTCAGGCATTGATACCACAGATGGAGGCAATCTTACCCTCACCAATAGCGATGTGCTGACGATTGCTTCTGGTGTAAAGATGGACTTAAGCGGAGCCTTTGTGCAAAATGGCACGGGTAGCGTTTCCACAGCAGGCAATATCACCGCTAGCAGCATTCAATTTAACCAAGGAGTAAATCTTACAGGTTCTATCTCCCTGGAAACGAGTGCAGGCGATATTAGCTTTGGCAACACCTTGAATGGCAATCACGACCTAACTTTGACTGCCGGTACTGGCAACATCAATTTTACAGATGCGGTCGGGGGTAGCAACAAACTCGGTTCTGTAACCATTAACAGTGCCCAAAACGTACAAGCAGCAGCAATTACAGCCGCTAGCCTTACCCAAAATGCAGGGAGTGGCACTACCACATTCAACGGCGCACTGAATACGAATAGCGCCAGCGGCATTCACTTAAACTTAAACGGCAACAACTTTGCCTTCAAAAACCCAGTTACCACGACGAATAATGGTGGCGTCAGTATCAACAATACTGGAACGCTGACAATTGATGCTGCCGCAGATATGAACCTCGATGGAGCCTTCAGTCAAGGTGGCACGGGAGGAGTCATTACCGCTGGGGATATTACTACCACCAACGACACTATTAGCTTCAGCGGTGCGGTGAACTTAACCGGCGCAGTCTCTCTCAACACGGGTGCGGGAGTAGGCGATATCAGCTTTAGCAATACTGTCAATGGAACTCAGAACCTGAATCTAGCAGCAGGTACTGGCAACGTTATCTTTAATAATTGGGTGGGAAAAAGCGCTGCACTCAGCAATTTGACTGTGAGTAATGCAGCATTGGTCGCATTTAAAAGCACTGCCAATCTGACCGGAAATCTCAATTTGACGGCTGCTGAAATTAACTTTGACGGGGGAGACAATACAATCGTTGGCGGCGGTACCGTTCAGCTTCAGCCTGCAAAACCCGATCAAGCGATCGCAATTGGCGGATTTGAAGAAACACCAGCGCTGGATATCACCCAAAAAGATATTAATGCCTTGGGTGGCTTTAAGCCCATCATCATTGGTAGTGACAGCGGAACTGGGAAGATTGATGTCAATGCTGTCACCTTCGACGATCCGGTGAAAATTCAGTCTCCGAATGGCATCATCAACGTCAACGGGACAATTCAGGGAGTGGATGATGCTGCGATCGCTCTCAACGGTGCAACAACCAACTTGGGAGCAAATATTACTACCAATGGGCAAAACATTAGCCTAGGTCAACTCGGCAAAACTGTGTGGCTGACGACTGATATCGCACTCGCAAGCGGCGGCGGTGACATTATCTTTGAAGGCAATGTTAGCGCTCAATTGAAGAATCAGCAGGGACTGACGCTGAATCCGGGTGCAGGTCAAGCAATTTTTAAAGGGAACGTCGGTAGTCCGAATCTCCTGGAGTATTTGACTATCAATAATGACTTGGGTGTTGTGATTATTGGTGGCGAGAATGCAACCTTAAAAGGCAACAGCGCCGATGTATACCAACAATTGACTGTCAACGCCAAGCAGACACTCTTATCAGGCATCATCACGACTTTGGATGGCAACATCATTTTTAATGGTGATGTCACTCTGACGGATGATACTTTCCTCAATACAGGTTTCTTGGGTGCGGGTAACATTTCTTTCAATGGCACCCTGGATAGCGAAAAGGGCGAATACAACGACCTAAAGATGATCGCAGGCACCGGCAACATCTTCTTCGGCAAAACGGTGGGTGCGGGAGATGGTAAAGGGTTAGGCGCAATCTTAATTGAGAATGCTACCGATGTGACCGCCATTTCGACGATTGTTGCAGACAGTCTGACGCAGTTATCTGGTAGCACTACGACGCTGGCAGGTGACATTACGACAACTAAGCCAGCTGGTGTAAATATTACTGCCAATAATATCCAGGTGGGCGGCAGTCTCAACACCAATGGCGGAAAGGTAAATCTAACTGGGAATGGCGGAGTCAGCGCTAGCAATATCACTTCCAAAGGTGGGGAAATTAGCCTCAATAGCACTCAAGGTGCGATCGCGAGTAATGGCACTTTAGATTCATCTGGCGGCAAGGTTAATCTCACCGCCAATCAAGGCGTTACAGCAGCCAATATTACTTCCAAAGGTGGGGAAATTGCTCTCAATAGTAGCCAAGGTGCGATCGCGAGTAATGGCACTTTAGATTCATCCGGCGGTAAGGTAAATCTCACCGCCAATCAAGGCGTCACCGCTAGCAATATCACTTCCAAAGGTGGGGAAATTGCCCTCAATAGCACTCAAGGTGCGATCGCGAGTAATGGCATTTTAGATTCATCCGGTGGCAACGTTAGTCTAAATGGGAATGGCGGAGTCAGCGCTAGCAATATCACTTCCAAAGGTGGGGAAATTGCTCTCAATAGCACTCAAGGTGCGATCGCGAGTAATGGCACTTTAGATTCATCCGGTGGCAAGGTTAATCTCACCGCCAATCAAAAAATCACCACCAACAATATCACCTCTAAGGGTGGGGGAATTAGCCTTACCAGTGACACGGGAGCCATTAATACCGCAGCCTTGGACTCCTCTTCTGCAACGGGTGCTGGCGGTGCGATCGCTCTCAACAGCAAACAAGGCGCGATACAAACGGGAAGTTTGATATCCAAAGGCGATACGGATGCTGGGGGAATTACAGTTATCGCCAATGACAGCATCACGACGCTGGATCTTGACGCAACAGCGACTAAAGGTGCTGGAAATGCGATCGCACTTACCAGCCAAAACGGAACCGTACAGACGGGAAATGTGAAAACTTCCGGTTCTCCCATCACCGTCTCCGCTCAAGACAATATCACTGCTGCCAATATTGATTCTGCTTCCGAAAAAGGCACCGGGGGAGCGATCGCACTTACCAGCCAAAAAGGAGCCATTACCGCTGCAAATGTGACCTCCAAAGGTACAACCGGCGGGGGTGCAGTCACCGTTGCGGCTCCGGGTAGCATCACCACGGCAAATATTGACACATCTTCTACCAATGGCACCGGGGGAGCGATTCGCCTAACGGCGATAGCTCCGCTTCACGCTCTCCTAAGTGATGCAGCAGCCATTCAAAGCGGCAATTTGCTCTCTCAAGGAACAGCAGGCGGTGGGGATATTGAAGTTTCCGCTCAAGGCATCATCACTGCTGGAGTTATCGACTCTAGTTCCAGCTTCGGGAAAGGTGGTAACGTCACCTTGGCAAACCCACTGATTGAACTCAACAAAAAGCCAATGGATGACATTCAAGTTGTCTCCATCAATGCCCAAAGTGGAGGGAGCGCCTTCGGAGGCGTTGTTAAAATTACAACCGATCGGTTCTTCCGCGCTACAGGCACTTTCACCGATTCCAAAAACCCATTTGCGACCAGCATTTCCACAATTGGAGGCGCTGGGGACGGCGCGATTATGATTTCCCACGGAGGCGGTTCCTCCTTTACTCCCTTTGTCGTAGGAGATGCCACAGAAAACGGAACGGCTGGCGCTCTCACCACCGGAACTGGGTTCCTCAGTACGATTTTGCCATCTAAAGAATTTCCTGGCCCTTACCGCCAAGGCAATATTCAAATTACTCCCCGCCGTCCGGGAGACAACCTGCTTCCCTACTTCGGCGCGATGCCTCTGAATACGCCTACTAGCGTCTCTGACGTAACGGTTGATACTACGAGCGACCTGGATAGCACAATCACCTCTAAATTTGACCAACATCTGGGGCAAACGGGAAATATCACCAATCCGAAAGCAGCCGCCAACCTATTGAGCCAAATCGAGAAGCAGACGAGCATCAAATCAGCATTTGTTTATGCAGTCTTTGCACCGGATCAAGTCTCTAGTAGCCAAAAAACTCAAATTAACAAAGACGATGAGCGACTAGAGCTAATTCTGGTAACAGGAGAGGGGAAAACGAAACGGGTGCGTGTAGCAGGTAGCAAGCGAGGAGCGCTGGGCGCATCCGCTTCGCGATCGCAAATCCTGAAAGTCGCTGGAAAGTTGCGGAACGCCATTACCAATAAAAATAAACTGAATGACGACTACCGTGCCCCCGCCGAACAACTCTATCAGTGGCTAATTGCACCTATCAAGGACGAGTTAGAAGCCCAAGGTATCCAGAATTTAGTCTTCATTATGGATGCAGGCTTGCGATCGCTTCCTATCGCCGCCCTCCATGACGGTCAACAGTTTTTAATCGAGAAATATAGTATCGGTCTCATGCCTAGCCTCAGCCTCACCGATACCCGCTACGCTAACCTTAAAAACGCTAAAGTCCTGGCAATGGGTGCCGACCGCTTTACCAACAAAACGCAAAATCCATTGCCTGCTGTGCCGGTAGAATTGTCGATGATTACTTCTAAGCTATGGCAAGGTAAATCCTTCCTCAACGAAGCTTTCACCCTGAAGAATTTAAAAGCACAACGCACTTCTACACCCTACGAAATTATCCACCTCGCAACTCATGCAGAATTTAAGTCAGGGGCACTCGGTAACTCCTATATTCAGCTGTGGGACACCCAATTGAGATTGGATCAAGTGCGTCAGTTGGGCTGGAATAAACCAGCGGTGGAATTATTAGTGCTGAGTGCCTGTCGTTCAGCACTGGGAAATGAAGAAGCCGAGTTGGGCTTTGCCGGGTTTGCGGTGCAAGCAGGCGTGAAGTCAGCGCTGGCAAGTCTTTGGTACGTCAGCGATGAAGGCACATTGGGGCTAATGACAGATTTCTACAAAGAATTGAAAAAAGCCCCTATCAAGGCAGAAGCTTTGCGACAGGCACAGCTAGCAATGTTAAAGGGAAAGGTGCGATTAGAAGGGGGAAAACTGCATACTTCTGATGGCAATATGCCTCTACCTTCCTCTCTTGCATCAATCGGAGATAAAGACCTAAAGCATCCTTATTTCTGGTCAGCTTTCACAATGATTGGTAGTCCTTGGTAGAAGGTCAATGCATGAAAAACCCGTTGACTACAAATACTTCTTCAACAGCAACCCCATTTTCTCCTTCGTTGCTGCCGGAACGTTCTCTAGTCGCGTGAGGATTGCATATTTTAAAGCCGAGTGAGCATCAGAAACTGGCGGATTTTCACTCAGACGCCGAACAGTTTCTTGAATTACTTTTTGAGCATTGGTTGCATTGCGTTGCAGATTGGCAATGACCATTTCTACCGTTACGCTGTCGTGATCGGGGTGCCAACAATCGTAATCTGTTACTAATGCTAAGGTTGCATAAGCAATTTCTGCTTCTCTGGCTAACTTCGCCTCTGGTAAATTAGTCATGCCAATGATTGTGGCACCCCAACTGCGGTAAAGATGCGATTCAGCTTTTGTAGAAAATGCGGGTCCTTCCATACAAACATAAGTACCACCGCGATGGAGCGTGACATCGGGTAAGTTTAAAGATGCGATCGCATCTGCCACAACTCCAGCCAATTGATTGCACACGGGATCGGAAAACCCAATATGAGCCACAATCCCTTCCCCAAAAAAGGTAGAAACTCGATTCTTGGTGCGGTCAATAAATTGATCCGGCACTACCATATCTAAAGGTTTCGCTTCTTCTTTGAGAGAACCTACCGCCGATGCAGAGATTAGGTACTCGACGCCTAGTTGCTTCATGGCGTAGATGTTGGCTCGAAACGGCAACTCAGAAGGCAACAGCGTGTGATTGCGACCGTGACGTGCCAGAAAAGCCACTCGCGTTCCTTCCAAAGTTCCCAATATCAAAGCATCAGAGGGGAAGCCAAAAGGCGTGGAGATTTGCATCTCTTCTACATCTTTGAGCGCCTCCATCTTGTAGAGACCGCTGCCACCGATAATCCCAATCCGAGCCTGAGTCATTTTTTTGCCTTCTTGCTACAACGCCAAGCTATTTTACGGGATATTCGGGAGTGTTTGGATAGGCAATCTGATTTGTCAATGATGAGAATCACCAAATTATGAAGGAATTGTTACATTCTCTTGAAGATGGCGATCGCGCAGGATTGTAAAGAAATATTACAATATTTTTATATGTCCTCAGAATCTCGTTCTGCGGGATTCGCAGCAGTATTACATAAAGTTGCTAGAGAACTATGCCAGCTTCAGCTAGTTTACCCACAATCTCCGTTCAACAAATTGTTGAGCGAATCTTTGTCTTTCGCCAAATTTCTCGTACCGATCAACGTCTATTGATGTCAACATTCCTATCCCAGGAAACCCTAAGTGAAGCAGAACACCTGCTAATTAATCGCGTGTTTGATGCACTGAAGCAGGGATTGCTAAAAGTAGTGGATTAATTAAGAAGAGTTGACTTTTAACTTTATTTATGTCAGCTCGCTTAAAGTAGCAAGCTTGAGGGATTGATAGCCTTTTAACAATTTAAATAAATATCAAAAAATATATTATTTGGAAGTAAGTCAGTTAAGGTGAGACTGAATTTACATCAGTGCAGATGCACTTAATCCATAAAGATGAGCAATTCGAGAAACTCTCTGACAGCGATCGCACTGCTATGTTTCTATACCACTGGCTTGCAGCTAATCGCCCAAACAAAGGCAAATGCAGCTACACCAATTTTACAGGCTCAATCGAGACCTGCACAAAACCAAGGCGTATGTTCATTTATTAATGGAAATAACGTCAATATCCGTAGTCTACCCAATACTCAATCCAATGTAGTAGCTAAACTCAATAGAGGCGATACAGTTCGGGCAGTGCGAAAACAGGGTAACTGGGTTCAAATCTCTGGAAGAGTAACCTCACAACCCGGAGTGACTCCGGAGGTGGTTAAACCTCTGAAAGGTTGGGTACTCAATACTTACATCAATGGATGCTCTGAAGATCAATTCGATCGGTGGCGGACATAAAAAATACCAATTAATTCTCCGTTCCATTGAATTAAGCCAATATTGGGTAGTGCTAAAAAAGTAATGATGCATTAATTTTTTAGCACTACTCCATACACTACTATTCTTTAGCGTTGGCAAAACTTTTCGATCTACTGTAAATAGTTTAATTTAAACCTTGGAGATAGGTTTTTTCTTGTGGAAGCGAATTTCTCAATTTAAAGCGTACTGGCATTTTATCAGACGGATAAATTAACAGGTTTTGCTGTAATTGTTCTAGAGAAGAACGACCCTTGACTAACTCCCAGTCGAAGTTGCGGAGCAATAATGCTAGCATCATCGTTCCTTCCAGCATTGATAAATGCTCCCCCAAGCAACGATGAGGTCCTGAGCCAAAGTCTATCATTGGCAGCGAACTATTTTCCTTGCTCTTCTCTAACCAACGTTCTGGCAGAAATTCCTCTGGATTAGCATAGACTTCTGGATCTCTTCCCGCAGCAAGCATTGACCAAGCTATTCTTGTACCGCGAGGAATCGCTTTACCATCAATGAGGGTGTCGCGTTGAGCCTCCAATGAAGTCGAGCCTGAGGCTACTGAATAAAGGCGCAAGGTCTCCTTAATAATTGCGCTAATATAAGCCAAGTCCTTGAGGCTTTCGGTATTTATCAAGCCTTTGCTTTGCCAAACTTGGTCAACGATGTCTCGTGCTTGCTGAAAAACCCTTTGATTGAAGCTCAACTCTCCTACTGCAAAGGATAAAGTATGGGCTGTTGTATCAGTACCAGCGATTAAGAGTTCAACACATTCTGCTATTAATGTGTCGCGATTGTATTTTGGTTCTTTGGCAGCGATTTTGACTAACATTGATTCGGAGAACCAAGAACTTACCTGTGGTAAATCGGTCTTGTTTTGTTCTCTGAATCGTAAAGCTAAGTCTACACGGGGCGTTAAAAATTCCTCAAAATATCGCTTTGCTGCCCAATAATCTTGTGAATTTTTAGAGGGCAAATATTTCATCCATATCTTCTCGCCAGTAGCTTGTCGTAGGAACCGATAGCCTACAACAGACATTGCTTCGTACAGCTTGGAAACTTCCAGGGGTGGCCCTTCAGGACTCGCGATCTTTCTATCCACAGGAATGCCCAGTACGAGACAAGAAATCACTCTCATTGTTAGTTCTACAAACAGAGGATCTACCTGAACTTCTTTTGGTGGTGGTGCTTCCTTCAATGTTGCAATTACTTGTTCGCAAGCTTCGCTAATAATTTCTGCATATTTCGTGAGGCTGCTAGAACTGAATTCGGGATTCCAAGCTTTGCGTCGCCACTGCCACTCAGCTCCAGTTTCTCCTAATAGAATCGGGCCACTGACATCGTTCCAAGCTTTGCGTAATTGCTCCGATCTGATTAAGGTACCATCTTTCATCCCATTGACAATGGTATCTTCGATAACTTTTGCTTTACTTAAAATAACACCAGGCCTGTTGCCATTCCATATAACATACATCGGGCCTAGCTCTCGACTCCAATCAAACATTTGCTGGAATAATTTCTTCTGTTTCACTGCTGCTAATAGTTGAGGAATATTTCCTAACAGCCAGTGTTTAGGAGGTGAAGGGAGCGATCGCAGCGCTTTGTATGTATTATTTTGTTTCCACCAGCGCCACCCAATTATTCCCGCTATGCTAGTAACGCCTAAGACCGTGGCTAAATATGGAAGTGAGTCGAAATAAGCAATCTCAGTAGTAATGTCTTGAAGCATGAATTTGCCTTTATCCACAAAAAACTACAGATTACCCAGATACTAACTTAACGTGAGTTCGATGGCTAGAGAAGGGCAAAAAGCTTGACAAATATGAAGCGCGAGAAACTGGGCAGGTATCGGCGATCGCGCTCGATTGATTGATTGGGGACTTCAAAGCAATCAATTAATCAACAAAAGCCAAGAATCCATGCTTAAACAATAGCGATCGCTCAAAACAGAGAGTTATAAAGGACAAATAGCACTGTAGTCCTATTAAATCCCAAACCATCACAAGATAGGCGTGGCATGGAGCGAATTATATTGGGCTAACAAAGTAACTATGCCAGGTTTGCACCAGTTTCTCAGCCGATATCGTTTTTTCCAGAGGGAAACATGAAAGAAATTCTTTATCAGTAGTGGAATCGTAAGGCCCTTCTTTAACTTCAAAAATTACAGTATTTGGTACTAAAGCGATCAGTGTATGATAAGCTCCTTCGAGGAATTCAATACCAGAAGTTGTTCCATCGGCACTAATCTGTTCTTGGTGAATAATTGCGCCTTGATCGTTAAATAGAAGCATTCCTACGGCTCCCTGCAAAATCAGGCACAGCTCGAATCCATTGTGACCGATTTCCTGTTTATGGCGATGGGGGCGCACATAAGTCCCTGGTTGCAGACAAATAAGCGATCGCTGAACTTTTTCATCTAAAGCGTGGAAGTTGTAACTTTGTCGTAAGCGATCGCTACTGGATGCCTGTTGAGCAACTGTATCTATTAAATTTTGGTCGAGACGTTTAAACATTTTTCTCCAAGGAAGTTTCTGACCAGACTTAGAAGTCTGGTCAGAAGGTAGGGTAAAAATACTTCCGATCAACTAGACACTTAATACTACTGAAGATGGAATATTGCCCACCATTGAAGGTGATAAATACTCCAGATACCACTCAATTGTTTCAGCTAGTCCTTTATCAAAAGAATATCGGGGACTCCACCCAAGCATTTTTTGCGCCTTTTCTGCCGATACCTGCTGGTGCCAAATTTCCCCGTGGCTTTGATTCATAATTACCGGCTCTATGTGTTCGCAATTCATCAGTTTCTGGAGCTTTTGCACGACTTCTAGCACCGTCCAACTACCACCCATTGCGAAGTTGAAAGCCTCTCCATGAACTTCTGGACGAGCTAGCCCTTCAAACATTGCAATATAGGCATGGGCTGCATCTTTGACATATAAAAAGTCCCGCATAAAATTACCTTTATCGGGCATACGAATGAGAGGACTTTCATTGCTCAGTAGCCTTCGGATCGTATTTGGGATCAGTCGGCTCCAGTTTAAATCTCCACCGCCGTAGATATTACCAAATCGCCCTACAGCCACAGGCAACCCGTAGCTGTGATAGTAGCTTCGAGCAATTAGGTCAGCGCAGCTTTTAGAGACATCGTAAGGATGTCTGCCCAGCGTTGGCATCTCTTCTGTATAGGGTAAGACGGGACTATCACCGTAGGCTTTATCACTTGATGCCACGATTACCCGCCGCACCAAATCCGAACGGACGCGACAGGCTTCCAATATGTTGTATGTGCCACGAATGTTTATCTCAAATGCCAATCGAGGTTTCTCAAACGCCAAACCTTCTACCGACACTGCTGCTAAGTGAAACACCGTATCAATGCCGCGATCTCCAATTACCTTTTCAAGTAAATCGTAATCTTCGATTGACCCAACAACGTTTTTGACACGATGAACGATTCCACTACGCACAAAATGACTGTCTGGGTTCCAGTCAGCCAGTATCGTCGTCACCGTCGCGCCCTGCTCTAATAAGCACTCAGTCAACCAAGAACCCATAAAACCGGAAGCTCCGGTTACTAACACTCGATGATCGCGCAGAATATCACTCACTGATGCACCTAAATAAAAACTAACTCTGCACTAATATACAGTTTGTACATCTATCCAAAGTGTGATGCATACTACTTTTCTCCGAGAGAATTAGTTTTTTATGGATTTTGCGATCGCACTGATGAGATGAGCCATCGGCGAACCAAAACTCTAACCAGAGATTGCAGAAACTCTTTAAAGTTGCTTGAAATCTTAGTCTTGGAAGGCTTCGGAGTTTCCATCTTCCCCTCAAAACAGCCAAAAGCCGCTCTAAGTCATCCCACCATCAATCAGGTTACACAAGTAAAAAATGCAATCCTGACCCTGCTGCTGGCGCTGTTCATATAAGCTTGAGCCTTTGCACAAAACCAAGGCGTCTGTTCATTTATTAACGCTAATAATCTCAATATCCAAAAAAGTTCCAGCCCTAAATCACAAGCGATCGCTAAACTCAATAGAAGCGCTCGTGTCCAGGCGGTGCGAAGACAAGGTAACTGGGTTTAAATCTCTCAAAGAGTAACATCACAACCTGGAGCGACACCGGAGGTGGTTAAACCTCTCAAGGGTTGGGTACTCAAATACTGATATTAATAGATACTCAGAAGATAAATTTAATTGATGGCGGAAATAGGGAAGCCGCTCGTTTTAAATCTATTAGACTTCCCCAATTCTCCGTAAAATTCTAAGTGCTAATTAGCGCCATCTAGTCCCAACGAGGAATATCGGCATCTTCCCCACCAATACCGATTCCGGTGTTAAATATTTCAGCATCGGTAAGAGTCAGGTCATCCATTGATGCCCCATACACATTAGCGTCATAAATTTTAGCGTTCGTAAAATTTACGGCGTTGAGATTGGCTTCCTGAAAATTGGCATTCGTTACAAAAGCTGATGTTAAATTAGCTGCTGTCAAGTTTGCCTTCGTCAGATCGGCACCTTCGAGGTTCGCATTCGTCAGGTTAGCGCCTTGCAAATTGGCTTCTCTCAAGTCAGCACCAATCAAATGTGCGCCGCTGAGATCGGCTCCTGATAAATCGCAGCGAACACATTCCCTCGTTGACAATAGCTGTTTTACGTGTAGCGGATTCTCCGCTTTCACTGGCATAGTTAAAAATAGTGGAGCGAGTAATGTTAGGGTCGCGAATAGCTTGAGTTTCATAATACTCCCCTTTATCAAAAAGGTTGTTCCGTTTTCTTCCTCACCCCTTTATTATCTCACTAAGATTCTGTGGTAGACATTGATTGATGCCACATATAACTTGTGATAGAGAACATAGGATTTAATCACTCGTTAGCAGGATTGCGACACTGCTTAATTGGGATAAGATGCGATGAAATTCTCCCGCTCTTGTATCTTCAATGTGGGTTGAGCGTACCGGGTGCAAGGCGCGATCGCATCAATCTGCTTTTAATCTCTCTTTTGGTAGAGAAAGAACCTCAATCCTCTCCTCGCAACAGCCAAAAGCCGCTATAAGTCATCCCCGACTCATCTGGTTGCACCAGCAAAAAGTGCAATCCCCGACTCTGCTGCTGACGCTGTTGATAAGTTTGAGCTGCTGCCGTAACTTCTTTATCCTCAAAAGTAGCAACAATCCAGCGGTCAACCAATCCCGCTTCTAATACCAACCCATCCGGCGCACCGGCAATGTAATTGAGAGACACGGGACGCGCCTCTTGTAGCCAACGCGCCAAACGCATCGATTGCCGCCCACCGTAAATTACCACACCGGGGACTGGCACCGTAGACGCTAAACCTAGATTGATCGGCAAGAGAAATTCTGGCATCTCCAGAATCGGAATTGGGCGTTCTGCAAAAGCTTCCACCACAGCAACCGCAGGAAGTGTGGCAAATCGCCATTGTTCTCCCCAAAGGTTTTCTGGCAATGGGACTGGCGGCGGTTTGTCAAGAGATGGGAGTTCGCCAGTGTAGGTATAGTTATCGAGATTGGGGTATTGTTTCGCCTTCTGTTGCAAATATTCCTTCAGCGCCCCAGTGCGTCGAGTCGCTTCCACCTGAATACCCAGTTGTTGCGCCGCTGCCTGAATCAAACTCAACGACTGGGGACGAAACACTTGGATGAGATTCGGCAGATTTCCACCCGCTGCTTGCTGTAACTGAGAAACCAGCCAGCTAGCATTCGCTTCAGATTGAGGACAAAAAGCGTCATAACTAAAGCTGCGTGTGGCGTCGCAAAGCAACAATTGCCACAACACCTGCCCTTTTTCATCTTTGAGAGGACGCCGATAAAAATCAGCTTGCCAAACCCGATTCATCTGTTCTCTGTTCCTTTGCGTCCTTTGCTTCTTTGCGGTTTGCTTCTTTGCGGTTCAAAAAAAAGCAGGTGGGCACTGCCCACCCTACTTTTAGCTCAAAATCGAGTCAATTCATACCTAATGTAGGGGCGTGCCGTTTGCCCCTACAAATTTGCTACGCCAGCGCGCTTGCCAGAATCGGTTCAGTACCGACTGAAGTTCCCGGCGCGTACACCTGAGTCACGTAGTCCGCAATCATCCGGTCGGTGTTGAATAGCGGCGAATTTGTCTTAATCGACGCCTTCATCATTTGAATCCAGCGATGAGGAACTCCCTTCTCATCTTGGTCATAGTAGAGAGGAACGATTTCCTCTTCTAGTAGGTGGTAGAGAGATTCCGAATCAATCCGGTCTTGCAACTCTTGGTCGCTGGTGTGGGCATCTTCACCGATTGCCCAGCCATTGCTTCCCTTACCATCTTGTCCTTCTTGATAGCCTTCGCACCACCAGCCATCGAGGACACTGCAATTAATGCCGCCGTTGAAGCAGACTTTTTGCCCACTCGTACCGGAGGCTTCTAAAGGACGACGCGGGTTGTTCAACCAAACATCAACACCTTGCACCAAATGTTGACCCGTGTAGATGTCGTAATCTTCAACTAAGGCAACTCGGTTGAGAATGTCTGGGTGCTTGCACCACTCCATTAACCGCTGGATAATCCGCTTGCCTTCTTCGTCATGAGGGTGCGCTTTACCGGCAAAGACAATCTGCACGGGTCGTTGGGAATTTCCAAATATCCTCAAGGCGCGTTCGGCTTCCCGCAGTAGCAAGTCACCCCGCTTGTAAGGGCTGAAGCGTCGTGCAAATCCAATCGTCAGCACGTTGGGGTCTAGTAGCTGGTCGGCGGCATCAATGCGGAACTGCTCTTCACCGCGACTAATTCGTGCCAATTTCACCTTAGAACGGGTATGAGCAATCAGGCACTCTTTGAGAACTTGGTGCCGCCACCAGATTTCCTCATCGGGAATTCCGTCCACCTTTGCCCACATCTGTTTGTCAGCCATGCGGGTTGACCAATCTTCACCCAGGTACTGGGAATAGAGGTCGCCCATTAGGGGTGCTGTCCAGGTACGCGCATGGACGCCATTGGTAATGTGACCAATGGGCACTTTCTCTTCGCTACGGTCGGGATAGAGAATGTTCCACATCTTGCGGGAAACCTGACCGTGCAGGTCGCTGACGCCGTTGGCAGTGCGACACATCCGCAAAGCTAAGACGGTCATGCCGAAGGGTTCCCAAGGGTCGCCCAGGCGGCGTGCCCCTAAGGAGAGGAACTGTTCGCGCGACAGACCCAATGTAGGCCAGTAGTGGGCGAAGTAAGAATCCATCAGGTCTGAGGAGAAGACATCGTGACCTGCGGGAACGGGGGTGTGGGTGGTGAAAACGCAGCGATCGCGCACCAATCCCTCGATATCATAGAAAGACTTGCCGGTACGCTGAATTTCTTGTCGCGCAATCTCTAGGGTGCAGAATGCCGCATGACCTTCGTTCAGATGACACACCGACGGAGTAATCCCCAATGCTGTCAGCGCCCGAACGCCGCCAATCCCCAGCACGACTTCCTGGGCGATGCGGGTTTCTTGGTTGCCGCCGTACAGGTGCCCTGTCAACCAGCGGTCAATTGGATCGTTGTCGTGTCGGTCGGTATCTAGGAGGTAAAGATTGACGCGACCGACTCGCGCCAGCCAAATTTGGGCTTTAACTATCCGTTGCCGGATTTCCATCTCAATCGTGATGGGTTCCCCATGAGTATTTTTGATTAACTCTAGGGGCATCTGGTCGAAGGGATTGTTAACGTAGTTTTCTTCCTGCCAACCGCCACTATTCAACCGTTGACGGAAATAACCTTGGCGATAACACAGCCCTACAGCGACCATCGGCACGCCTAAATCAGAAGCGGACTTGAGGTGATCTCCGGCTAAAATTCCCAAACCGCCGGAGTAGATAGGTAGGGATTCGTGGATGCCAAATTCCGCACAAAAATAGGCGACAGGTTGCTGTGGGGAAATTTGCGGCGCGACGCGAGACGCCCATGCATTTTTTTCGCCCATGTACTTGTCAAATTGCTCGACAAGTGAATTCACCCGTTTGATGTAAGCTGGGTCTTGAGCGAGCTGGGTGAGGCGCACTAAAGAAGCTGATTCCAGGATGGCGACAGCGTTATGTCCGCAGCGGTGCCATTCATCAGGATTAATGTTCTGAAATAGAGAAGTGCGATCGCTCGTCCAACTCCACCAATAGTTATATGCCAGGTCTGCCAATCGCTTGAGAGGAAACGGTAGCTTCGCACGCAGCGTTTCAATTGTTGTCATAAATTCCGTTGCACTACACTTGACAGGCTTGCTCTTGACGTTCGTCTGGATAGGGAGCGTGTTATCTTCTACGGGTTGTTTGGCTTTTAGCTAAAAAAAGTAGAGGCGCTAAGAGCCAGAAAACCTCCGGCTATCCAGCCCGATTTATAGCTTTACAGGATTTCCTATATAAACTGTGTTTTTTTACACTCTTTACATTTTTCCCCCAAAAATTAGTCAAGTAATCTAAGGAAGATTATGGTTTTGTTAAGTTTTATCAGACAACGCCCAAACCGTGCCTAATCTAAACAGCCGGTTTTGCGACTTTCTCAACCCCAGACTGGCTGTAGTTGTGCCAATTAGTCATGAAAATTACAGTTAAATTGGTTAGAGTACCAACGATTCATTAAATTAACTAAGGGGGAAAAAGCCTCAACTGACTCGGCACCCCGGTTGTTAAACTCTCAATTTTCAAAGTCGCTTTAGCTTATGAATCCTGCCCTGACTCAATTTGGCGATTGTATGTCCCACCTCACTGGGGTGCGGGCAATTATGAAGGATATTAAGGAAACTCTGCAAGCAGGTATTGGACAGGAATATATTAATTTAAGTCCTGGGAATCCAGTGATTTTGCCAGAAGTAGAGCAGTTATGGCGGGATTACACCGAAGAATTGCTCGCTAGCTCAAATTACGGGAATGTAGTTTGTCGCTATGGTGACTCTCAAGGCTATGAGCCATTAATCGAAGCGGTAGAAAAGGATTTCAATCGCCGCTACGGGCTAAATCTGACTCATCGCAATATTCTGATTACCCCTGGCAGTCAAACGCTTTATTTCTTTGCAGCGAATGCCTTTGGGGGGTACACCACAAGCGGTAAATTAAAGCAAATTATCCTGCCCCTGAGTCCAGATTACACGGGTTATGGGGGTCTGACTTTAACCCCAGAAGCCTTATTTGCCTATAAACCCGCTTTAGACATTGATGCCGCTGCCCACAGGTTCAAATATCGTCCGGACTTCAGCAAACTGAAGATTACGGAAGATACGGGTTGCGTGTTATTCTCGCGTCCTTGTAACCCAACCGGCAACGTCCTCACGGATGACGAGGTGAAAAAAATTTCCGATTTGGCTGCGCCTTATGATGTCCCAGTCTTGATCGATTCTGCGTATGCACCTCCGTTCCCGGCGTTAAATTTTACCGAGATGACGCCGGTATTTGGAGAGAACATCCTGCACTGCATGAGCTTATCGAAAGCGGGGCTACCCGGAGAACGGATTGGGATTGCAATTGGGGATGAAAAGTGGATTCAGGCGCTGGAGTGTTTCCAGACAAATATGTGTATCCATTCATCTCGGTATGGGCAAGCGATCGCAGCCCGTGCGATTGAAACGGGAACGCTAGCAGAAATCGCTACCACGGTGATTCGCCCCTACTACCAGAAAAAGTTTGATGTTGTGGAAAGCAGCATCGAACAGGCAATGCCCAAAGATTTGCCTTGGTTCCTGCATCGCGGCGAAGGAGCAATCTTTGCATGGCTGTGGTTACAAGATTTACCCATTACAGACTGGGAACTGTACCAGCAGTTAAAGCAAGTCGGTGTCATTGTCGTACCAGGTAGCTCTTTCTTCCCCGGATTGCGCGAAGAATGGGCGCACAAGCAACAATGTATTCGGATTAGCCTGACTGCTACAGACCAGGAGATTGAAATCGGGATACAGCGCTTAGCGAAGGTGGTAGAGCAAGTATATTCAGTTGTTAAATGTTAGAAAGCCCTGCCGGACAGAATTCGCGGCTATGCAAACTAAGTCAGTAAAGCGCGGACTTTTAGAAGTCTCTGTGTCGCCGCCCCTTCCAGTTATCAAAGCATTCACTACTGTGTACACATATCTTTGATTAAGTGGCAAAACGTTGATTGCTCCCCCAATTTATCGGGGGGTTAGGGGGATCAAAACCGGACTGGCAAGTACAAGAAGATTTGTGCGTACACGGTAGGGCATGAAAAAGAATACGGAATACGGAATACAGAAAGCTGATGACCAATGACCAGTGGTTAGAAATTGGCACAATTGTTGCCGCTCAAGGGATGAAAGGGGAGTTGCGGGTGTATCCGGAATCTCAATTCCCAGAACGCTTTGAGGAACCGGGAGAGCGTTGGATGTTGCGACCGGGCGAGACAGAACCGCAGCCAGTGAAATTGGTGAAAGGGCGGTATATAGATGGTAAAAATCTATACGTTGTACAGCTGGCTGAGGTAGAAAATCGGGATCGAGCGGAGGCGCTAGCGGGAACCAAGTTAATGGTGAAAGCTTCCGATCGCCCGATCTTGGAAGAAGATGAATACCACGTTCTAGACTTAATTGGGATGGAAGTTTTTCTTCAAGAATCGGGAGAAAACTTGGGCGTGGTGGTGAATGTATTTCCGGCTGGCAACGATTTACTGGAAGTGCAGTTGCACCAGCAACCTGTAGCTGTTGCGCCAAAGGATGAGCCGGAACTACCCCAGAAAGGGGAAGTCAATCGAACCAGTAAAAAACGGAAAGTTCTTAGACCCAAACCACCGAAGCCGTCTACCATTTTGATTCCTTTTGTGAAAGCGATCGCGCCCGTGGTAGACCTGGAGAATCGCAGAATTGAAATTACGCCGCCGCCTGGATTGCTAGAAATGAATCAGGAAGCTTGAATTTTTTCAGAATCCCAGCGCGATCGCAACCAAGCATCTATCTCGGAATCTATCTCGGAAAATTATTTCCTAAAATAACCATGCCGTCCTTTTGGGGACGGCATGGCTACATTAACGATTCTTTGTTAATTGCTCAAGAATGCTGGTGAAGTCATTACCAAAGCGCTGGCACTGGCGCTGCCTCAGTCGTCTGCGGTTCGGTTTGAGCTGTATCTGGAGTGCTTGTGGTCTCTCCAGTGGTTGTTGTCGGACCAGGAGACGGTGTTGTCTGCACCGTTCTTCGCTGAATCGTTGTCTCTTCCACTCGACGGGTTCTGTTGAGGCGAGTAGTATCTGTCGCATCGGCTGCTTCAACCATACTCACATTGCTAGCCATATTCTGGTCATCCAATGTGGCGCTAATCTCCATTCCTGGCATGAGGTTCAACCGAGTTAGATCCTCTGGTGAGAGCATCATACTTCTGGTTGTACCGTCTGGCAGTCTTAGCGTGACTACATTGCCTCTAACGCTGCTGACGGTGCCTCTAACTACTTGATTCGTGTCGGTTGAGTTAGGAGTAGTTGTGTTGGTGTTGGTTGGATTGGCAGTAGGTGTGTCGGTGTTTGTTTGGCTAATGAGCTGCCTTGATTCACCTTCAGATACTGGGCGAGCGATCGCTGGCAACACTGATACTGCCGAGAGTAACAGTGTTAGCATCGTACCTGTCAATACTTTGGTTTTTTGTAAACGCATTACACCCTCACTTTTAAAATATTTGGGTAATAAACTTGACTATCGGCAACAGTTGTACTTAGCAACGGATGAAAATGCCTGGATTATTGCCCAAATCCTATCTAGCTCTACTGAAGATTCAATCTACCGGACTATATAAGCCCTTAGGAGTAGAGCTGGGAATAAAATCTGACTTTGTGAGACTTGACAAGACTAGAAAAATCCAATTTTAAACAAGTCAGTTAGCTCAGTGTGATTTACAGTTTTGATCTCTGATAATAAGTTCCATAAGAGTCGTTGACCAGGGAAAAGAGAGGACAGGAATGCTGGGAGGTAAATTACCATCTGGAAGCTTCAAGCTGCTGTGCTTCAGTACAGCCATTCTATTGCTGGGCGTTCGGCAGCAGACGGCTGCCTCAGTTCCAACACAAGCTTTGGCAACTACCAGAGAGGCAACGATCGAATTGCCTTCGGAACCACAATTGCCTCCTCTGGGGGCACCCTCTCTCTATCTGCCTTTAGAGGAACTCTCCCCAGCGAGTACCACGCCTGATACTCATTTAGTGATTAAATTAAGCGATCGCCGCGTCTATGTCTACCGAGACAATCAGGTGAAAGCAAGTTATCCTATCGCAGTCGGGAAAAAGGGCTGGGAGACGCCTACAGGCACGTTTAAGGTGACGCAAATGCTACGCAATCCAGCTTGGCAGCATCCTTGGAATGGAAAAGTCGTTCCTCCAGGTGCAGATAATCCTTTAGGAGCCAGGTGGATTGCTTTTTGGACAGACGGACGTAATTTTATCGGGTTTCATGGCACCCCCCAGGAAAAACTGGTGGGACAGGCAGTTTCTCACGGCTGCGTCCGGATGCGTAATCAGGATATTTTGGCTTTGTATGCACAGGTCAACATCGGAACTCCTGTAAAAGTAGAGCCTTAGAGTCCTGAAAGTTGCCCAATTAAAAATACAGCGGCTTGTTAATTTTTAATTAAACCAAAGGCAACAAAATCTCAAATTCGGTGCCAATGCCTGGTTTAGGTTCTCCGCTGGAATTGCTAGGAGTGGCATACCCCTGAGGAGATCCGCTCTCTGGGCATCCACTGCGCGAGTAATCCTCAGGACATACACTAAGCGAGTCGCCCAAACGGCATACACTACGCGATCGCATTCTTAATTTTCCACCGTGCTTCGCCGTCACAATCTGATAACTTACCGATAAACTCGTCTCTTTAGCAGAGCGTTTCTCTACAGAAAAAGACTCAAGAATTTGCTGCTGTACTTCAGGAGACATCCCAGGGCCATTATCGGCAATGCGAATGGAAACCCACCGCGAATCAGAAATTCCTGTCTGACTTGCCTTGTGCGAACAAACCTCAGTCGTAATTTCGATCCGAGGTTTCTCTTGAATATTCGGGGGCAATGTTCCTTGAAAATCTTGAGTAAACTGCTGAACGACTGCTTGATTAATCAATGCATCAATCGCATTCGTCAGGATATTCATGAAAACCTGATTCAATTGACCCACATAGCATTGTACCGGCGGCAAATGACCGTAATTTCTGATGATTTCAATTTCGCTGTTTACACGACTTTTTAAAAGCAAAACAATACTATCTAAACAAGCGTGCAAATCGGCAGGCTTGGGATAAACATCATCAATATGGCAGAAGTTTTGCAGACTCATCACGAGCTTTTTCAATCGTTCTGCTCCGGCTCGGATGCTGGAAATTGAGCGAGGTAAGTCTTGTTGTACAAAATCAAATTCTATGTCTTCTTTCAGAGCCGCAATTTCTTCAGGAATCTGCGGCAAATATGTCTCATAAGTAGACAGCAATTCTATCAAGTTTTCAGTGTAAGTTGAGACATACGTTAAGTTCCCCCAAATAAAGCCAACCGGGTCTAAAATTTCGTGAGCAACTCCGTCCACTAAGCGCCCTAAGCTTGCCATTTTCTCACTTTGAATCATCTGAGCTTGGGTGCGTTCATATCGCACCTGAGCTTCGATTCCCCGGATTTGCCAAGAAACAACATTCAAATCCTGAACATCTAACAGCCGATAATCAGATTCTCCCACTTGCACTACGACAGGTTCTGCCAAAAATTCAGGCGATCGCCGCAGCGCCTGCTGGGTTGCTGTCAAAATCGGCGTACTATCGGGAAGGATTAAAACCTCAGAGTGGGCGTACTTGTAGAGGATGTGCAGCGGTTTGTGCAAAAACAGCTCTAGTCGATGAGGACGGATCAGGTACTCCAAAAGCCGCCGCCGCGAAATCATCCCGGCAAACTGACCCTGTTCGACTAAGATGGCTCCTGGCAGTAGAGGATGCTTCTCAAAAATCCGGGCAATATCCACACCCAGACAGATGGGTTTTACCAGAAAGTTGTACAGCGGCAATTCCCCAAGAGTTGACTCTATAGAGAGGTCGCGATCGCTCCCTTGGGACAAGGACGGAAGTGATATAAATCCGTTTGGTACCGACACACAACGCCCACAAATGCAGCAGTGAAGCTGGAATCAGCTATGACCATAGACTACCATTTTCAGCAGTTTTCCACCTGCCCTTGAGGTTAATTTCTGCTACTATTTTCCAGAAAAATTGTGAACAAGCGCCTTAACCGAGTGGCAATCGGATCTCGAATTCTGTGCCCATCCTTGGTTGTGAATCTTCTATCTCCCTGGAATTAGCTAGCAACTGTGCCGCTGCTGGTGCCTCGCATCCGCTAGCCGCACTATAGATTCTGTCTTGCCGGGGATAGGAATCTGCGATTCCTATTCCTACGGCGGAAGCTACGGGCACCGACAACGCTTCAACTACGGAACCATTATGGGAGGCGGTGCTAGGAGGAGGATACGCCAAAGGCGAGCAATCCTCTGGACATACACTACGCGATCGCACCGATAAATGACCCCCGTGTTTCTCAGTAACAATTTGATAACTAATTGCCAATCCCAATCCCGTTCCCTTGCCCACCGGCTTTGTAGTAAAGAACGTCTCAAAAATCCGATCCTGAATTTCTGGTGGAATTCCCGGCCCATTATCCGCAATCCGGATTACAACCCATTCAGAATCTTGGATTTCTAAAACTTCCGTCGTAATCTCTATCTGGGGTTGCCAATCCGACCCGTCAGTGACTCGATCTTTGAGTGCATCAATCGCATTACTAATGATATTCATAAATACCTGACTCAGTTGACCTGAGTAGCAATTCACCAGTGGTAAATCGCCATATTTTTTAATTAATTGAATCCCCTGCTTGATGGGATTATTTAAAATTAATAAGGTACTTTCAATACATTCGTGTAAGTCAGCAGGCTGTCTCTTGGTTTCATCCATATGAGAAAAGTTTCGCAGACTGCCAACGATTTTTGTTAATCGTTCCGCACTCAGCTTCATACTTCCTATCAACTTAGGCAAATCTTCTAGAAGAAAATCATATTCAATTTCCTCTTTCAATTCTTCGATTGTATTCAAAGTTTCAGCTTTTTCATAAGCTGCCAATAAACCGATTAAATTTTTGTAATAAGTTTCTACAAAACCAAAATTACCATTAATGCAGTTAATCGGATTTCTAATCTCATGGGCAACCTCAGCAACCGTCCGTCCCAAACTCGCCATTTTTTCGGTTTGCAACATCTGAGCTTTCGTTTGCTCGTTGAGCAACTCGGTTGTGAGTTCATGAATTTTTGACTGCGCCACCAATAATTGATGTACATCTAGTAATCGGTAAATTCCTGGCGCTAACTCTACCACAATCGGTTCATAGAGTAGCTCAGGAGGCCGTTGCAAAGACTGCTTTGCCGCCGCTACAATTAACGTATTGCCAGAAAGCTTCAAAACATGGGTACTGGCGAATTGATATAAAGATTGTAAGGGTCGTTTTAAAAATAATTCTAGTCCATAAGGACGGCTCATTTGTTCTAAAAATCGTCGCCGCGAAATCATTCCCGCAAACTGACTTTCTATCGTTAAAATGACTCCTGGTAGCAGCGCATTTCCTTCAAATTCTTTGTTAACTTCCTGCCCCAGACCAGAGGCTTCTATCTGAAAATCGTATAGCGGAAGCTCTTGAAGGGTTGACTCTAAATTGAGGTTCTTTATCTGGGACAGAGGGAGAACTGATAATTCCGACGGAGATTCTTGCCAAGCCATCATAAATTACCTCAATCAGTTCTTATTCGCTGTATAGGGAGATGCAAAATTTACTTTATCCCCAAATTCTACTGATTTAAGTTATAAATTTTACAGCTAAAACCTTAGTTTAAATTTAAATATGATTTAAAGATTTGATTAACCTTTGGTTAAAAAATGACGGCTCAAGAGGTTTTTTAATTGTTATAAAAATACAATAATTTACACTTTTTACTAAACTAAAACAACTCTATATATTTATCTAAAGCGGAATAATTTGTATTCAAGAAGTTGCAGATGGCGCAAAAACGGATGAGCGATCGCGCGGAATGCGAAGCAAATGACCTTGAGACCGATCTCGCCCAGTCTGTTTTGCTTGATAAAGCTTTTCGTCCGCCGCTGCAATCAGCATTGCAGGTAAAAAATTTGAGCTAGGAAAGATCGTGGCAACGCCTAAACTCAGGGTGATGCACTCGCTTACTTCTGAGCAAACATGGGCTATCTTCAAGGCTTTCACAGTCAATCTGATACGTTCTGCGACCTGAAGGGCACCCTCTAGCGATGTGTGCGGCAAAATCACGGCAAATTCTTCGCCCCCATAGCGTGCCACTAAATCTTCCGGTCGCTGCACCGCTTGCTGGATGGCACCCGCTACCTGTCGCAAAGTGTCATCACCCGCTTGATGACCGTAGGTATCGTTGTACTTTTTGAAGAAATCAACATCGCACAAGATCAGCGATAATGCTGAATTACTCGCCTGCATCTGGTGCCAACAGGAATCGAGATAGCTATCAAAACGGTGTCGGTTAGCAACCCCAGTCAAACCATCAGAAGTGGCAAGGCGCAGCAATTGTTGGTTTGCTGCTTCCAGATGAGTATAAAGTTGAGTGAGCAGTTCAGTTGCTAATTCGTGAATTTGCGACTGAGCAATCAGTAATTCATGTACATCTAATAATCGATAAACTTGCGGCGCGACCTCCACCACAATCGGTTCATAAAGTAACTCAGCCGCTCGTTGCAAAGAGTGACGCGCCGCCGCCACAATTAACGTATCGCCGTTCAGAATCAAAGTTTCCGTTTCGGCAGAACGATATAAACATTCAATGGGACGTTTGGAAAAGAGTTCCAATCCGTAGGGACGGCTCATGTATTCCAAAAATCGCCGCCGCGAAATCATCCCCGTGAATTGACCCTGCTTCATCAAGATGACGCCTGGGAGTAGGGGATTGGCTTTAAGAGTCTGAGTTACTTCCCAACCAAGTTGATGATATTCAATCTGACAATCGTGAAGCGATAGCGATCGCAGCGTGGACTCTAAACACAAGTCTTGCTGGCTTCGATTGGATGACAAAGGAAGTGATAAAAATGCGTTCAGCACAGGGTACCCCGCTGCATGAAAACGCAGCAATGGAAGCTTGAGTATACTTCAAGCTTAGGATAGCATTTTCACTAGCAATCGTCCGTGTTACAAACTACAAAGGTTCGGTAAACTCCGTAAATTTACGGTAAAGCAACCGATAGATAAGGGAGAAAGCGAGCAACTTTTGGTAATCGGGTTCGTCCACTAGCACATTCATCAGCCCTAGTGATGAGTAGTAATAACCGCTAAAATGTCTTGGCAACCTCATAAAGCTAAAAAAGGCTTCTCACGATCCAAAGCATGAATCAACTGCACAACGCTTTCACCTTGTTTTTGAGTTTGCTGGTAGAGGCAATGCCTTTCTTACTACTGGGGGTATTGCTCTCCGGTTTGCTCCTGTTGTGGATTGATGAGGGCAAGCTGATTTCTGCCATGCCGAAGAACCCCATATTGGGGGCATTTGTAGGCAGTTGTGCGGGCTTTTTGTTTCCGGTGTGTGAGTGCGGCAACGTGCCCGTGGCGCGACGGTTGCTGATGCAGGGAGTGCCTGCACCTGTGGCAGTTGGGTTTTTGCTAGCGGCACCGACCATTAATCCGATCGTCATCTGGTCAACCTGGGTAGCGTTTCGAGATCAGCCAGAAATTGTCGTTTTGCGGGTGGTATTTTCTTTATCGATCGCGACAATTATTGCCTCGGTTTTCAGCGTTCAATCTAATCTGAAGCCGTTACTGCAACCCGCGATCGCTTGCGCCTTACCCCAGACGCAAACTCAAGCGGCACGGGAAGATGACACTCCCACCTTGTTAAAATCCGGTACGTTTTGGCTGGGACAACCGCAACCGATAATGAGCGCCGTTGGCGTCTCCGGCGGTGGGATGATGGGTCAATCGATTACGTCAAAACCCCTGCCTTTCAAGCTGCGGATGTTCCTTGATAATACAGTGCAAGAGCTGCGGGAATTGGGAGGCGTGTTAATTTTGGGAAGCGCGATCGCAGCGGCGATTCAGGTACTCGCTCCCCGCGAACTGATCCTCAGCTTGGGTCAGGGACCAATCACCTCCATCCTTGCGATGATGGGATTAGCGGCTCTCGTGTCCATTTGTTCAACGGTCGATTCCTTTTTTGCCCTTTCCTTTGCCACAACATTTACCAGCGGCTCCTTGTTAGCCTTTCTGGTATTTGGCCCCATGATTGACCTCAAAGGCATCGGTTTGATGTTATCCATTTTCAAACCCAGAGCTGTGTTTTACCTATTTGGTCTTGCAGCTCAGCTGACTTTTATAATGACTCTCCTGTATACGTACTTTTTCTAAGATGAGTGGTGAGTTGCAATTGGCTCAGGGAAAACAGATTCCTAGAACGATTCACAATCAACCCGTCTTAAATTAGCGATTCGTACCCTTACCAATGACCAATCAACCAAAAATTATTTCTCAAAAATTTATAATTCCCGGCTTGGATGTCCTAGCACTAACGGCTTGGGGAGCCTTGCTCCTGAAATATTGGTTCACGGGTCAGTTATACCTGCTGATTCACAAAGATTACTTTAAATATGTTGTTGTCACTGCCATCTGCTTGTTAATTATGGCGGCATTGAGCGCCATGCAACTGATTGGGAAAATATTAAATAACCGGAAGGAAAAGCGGTCGGTGGCAGTTCTTCAGCACATCACCCTATTTCCTCCTGGTTGGAGCAGTGTATTGTTACTGTTGACGGCAATCGCTGGTTTATTGGTTGCCCCCCGCGCCTTTAACTCAAGCACAGCGCTCGATCGGGGAATTACCGATTCTTTGACCTTGACACGAGTGCAACCCCAATCATTTCGCTCTTCAACAAGACCGGAAGAGCGATCGCTCATGGACTGGGTGCGGACGCTCAACTTCAATCCAGAACCCGATACCTACACGGGTCAAAAAGTTAAAGTAAAGGGATTTGTTGTCCATCCACCAAAACTCTCTGAGCAATATCTGTTAATTTCGCAATTTGTGATTACCTGCTGTGCCGCAGATGCTTATCCCGTGGGACTGCCAGTGAAACTCACTGAAAACCGGACAGCTTATGCCCCTGATACTTGGTTAGAAGTTGAAGGTGAGATGATCACTGAAACTCTAGAAAACAAACGCCAACTCACCATCAAGGCAAACTCCCTCAAAAAAATAGAAGCACCGAAGAACCCGTATGATTATTAGACGATTTTAGATTTTAGATTGGCGAGGACGAAGGCAGTGATAAATCGAAAATCAAAAATCGAAAATCGAAAATGGGGGCAACCTGTTGACCGTCTGGCGCTAGCGCTGATGCTGGTGCTAAGCGTGGTGATTGGGCTAGTCGTGTGGGGTGGCGATGCCTGCGGCACGAACTGTTTTTTAGTCACCGGACCTCGCGTGCGGGATTTCAACTGGCAGGGAGAAAAAATAGGTGTTGAGGATACTTCCTTTATCCTCACCTTTAGCCGCCCGATGGAACACAGCAGCGTGGAAGCAAATCTGCGAATCGCTCCACCTTTGGGGGGTAAATTCAGTTGGGCGGGGCGGAAGATGTCTTATACCCTCACTTCCCCAGCATCCTATGACACCGACTATAAAGTGGAATTACAGGGGGCGCGAGAGCGCTTGGGGACTCAAGGAAAAACAGGAAGGGCAATTCAGCCGTTTACGAGTCAGTTTCGCACCCGCGATCGCGCTTTTATCTACCTGGGCGTTGAGAAAGAAGAACAGGGACAGTTAATCCTCTACAACCTCACCCAAAACAAAAAAACCGTTCTGACGCCTAAAGACCTCGTAGTGATGGACTTTAAGGTGTATCCAGATGGTGACAAGGTTTTGTTTTCTGCCACCGACGCGACGAATAACCAACCCGGTGTATTGGCGCAACAACTGTACACCGTCAGTACCGGACTCCATTACAAAACCAAAGGAAAATCTGAAAAGGATCTCGATCCCCCAGGCAGAATGAATCTGGTTTTAGATAATAAAAACTACCAGAATCTCAAATTTGACTTAGCGGCGGATGGGCAAACGATTGTTGTTCAGCGGGTGAACAGCCAAAATCCAGCCGAATTTGGCTTGTGGGTAGTCCGACCGAATGCACCGCCGCAACCGCTGAATAACCAACCGGGCGGGGATTTTTTGATTGCGCCGGATAGTGCCTCGGTGGCAAGCGCTCAGGGAGAGGGCATCGCGATTCTGCCGCTGACACCAGGAGCCAAACCGCTAGATTTTCTGCCCAAGTTTGGGATGGCGCTGGATTTTGCCAGAGATGGCTCGGCAGCAGCGATGGTGAAATTTAATACAGATTACACGCGATCGCTCTTTTTAGTCACCAACCAAGGCGCACAGAAAGAACTGCTGCGAACAAATGGCTCAATCCTCAACTGTCAGTTTGCTCCCTATAAGGAAACGCTCTACTGCCTGCTGACTCAGTTACTGCCAGGAGAAGAGTACCAAGAACAGCCTTACATTGCGGAAATTGACCTCCAGACAGAGAAAGGGACTCTGGATGCAAAGGCGATCGAGCCGCTGTTGCTCCTGCCCACCCAGCGGGATATTCAGATGAGTCTGGCACCGGATGGGTTAGCGCTGCTGTTCGACCAAGTTGTGACCAACGAGACGGCAACCGCGGCAGACAGTTTGAGAACCAGTGAAGGACAAGCGATCGCGACCAGTCGCCTTTGGCTGCTTCCCCTGAGCCAGCCAGAAGCTGCACAACCCCAAGCCCAGCTCCAACCAGAGGCGCTGCCTTTCGCTGGATTTCATCCGCGCTGGGTACCATAAAAGAGCCAAGTTTTACTCATTTAAAAGGCAAAATAAAGAAGGAAATCCCTAAAAATTTTGCCTTTTAAATTTTTTATTTTTAAAATTTAATAATTTTTATCCTTCAAGGGTGTGCAAATACATAACTTCCTCGATCGGTACCGACAAGGAGAACGCGATTTTTCCTATGTAGACCTCAGTGGAGCCAGCCTCGGCGGGGTCAATCTCCGCGATATAAACTTAACCGGAGCGAACTTGAGCGGTGCCAACCTCAGTTGGGCTTCTCTGAACCAATCCAAGCTGATTGGTGCTTGTCTGCGCCAAGCCGATATGCGGAGTGTCAACCTCACAGGTGCCAATCTTAACCAGGCAATTTTGAGTCGCGCTCGGATGGTGAAAGTGGACTTGCGTTTAGCCACTCTCCAAGACGCCGACCTCAACTGGGCGGTGCTTCAAGAAGCCGACTTGAGCGGTGCTGACTTGCGTAGGGCGAAGCTGGATCAAATCAATCTCGAAAATGCCAAACTCAACGGCACTCAGTTAATCGAAGCCGAGTTGATGGAGGCAAATCTCCGTCGCGCTAGCTTGGTTGGCGCAAACCTCAGCAGTGCAAATCTTCGGGAAGCGCATCTAGAAGCTGCGAATTTACGAGATGCAATTTTAGTCGGCACCAACTTGACGGAAGCCGACCTCAGTTCAGCCTACTTGCGGGCGGCAAATTTGACTGAGGCAGACTTGCATCGGTCAATTCTCATCGGTGCCGATTTGAGCGAGGCGATTCTCAATAGTGCTGACTTGAGTCGGGTAAATTTAACGGGAGCGTATTTACTCAAAGCCAGTTTGCGAAAAGCTTATTTACTGCGAGCGATCTTGCAGGATGTGTATTTGTTACGTGCCGACTTGAGCGAGGCAAATTTACGCGGGGCGGATCTGCGGAAAGCTGATTTGAGCGGGGCATACCTGGGCGACTGCACGATGTCCGAGGCAAATTTGGGCGACGCCTATCTTCTAGAAAGTCATCTGATTCGCACCAATCTGGACCAAGCGCAACTGACCGGCTGTTGCATCAGCAACTGGCATCTTGAGGATGTCGATCTTTCTAAGGTGGAGTGCCGTTATGTTTTTACCCGGTTTAATTACGCGACTAAAAAACCGACTGAGCGCTTTCCAATCGGTCGGGATTTTGAGCCGGGGGAATTTGGCAAGGACGATAGCACCGGGGACGCGGAGGGTGCGGAGGGTGCCACTACCATAGAAGTTTTTTTGAAAGAAGCTCCGAATTGGGAAGCGCTAGTGTTTACTTTGGCTCAGGTGCAACTCGATTCTCCTGACTTGCAACTCAGTATTAAGTCTTACCAACCCCAGGAGGAGCAGTATCTGCTAAAACTGGCGTCGAGTCATTTTGTGAATGCGAAAACTCTGTCTCAACGAGTTTTGCAGATCTACCCGGAGATGCTCCAGTTGGTGGAGTCTAAGCGACAAGCGATCTTGGATCTGCTGGAAATCAAGGTTCGCCCAGAAAATCCACCTGTAACGCTGAAGGTACCGCCACCGCCACCGCCACCGTTACTTCCGTCGCCTCCACCCGATTATCGGCTGCGGATTTATCAAGAGGTGGTGAAACAGATCCAACTGATTATCCTCTCCCAAGCGCCAGAGCAGTTGGTCGAAAGCGTGCAGCGGTTGTTGAATTTCCTGAAGAACGAGGGGATCTCGACCGAAGAAATCCAAAAGACAATGATTAGTCAGGCGCTGGTAAAGCGAGCAAAGCAAGACCAGACGTTCCAAAAGCAGTTGTTGCAGTGGGAGAAGACGGCGGATGAAACGGCGCGTTTTTCGATGGTGGGGGAGTCGTTACGGCTAGCGATCGCGCTCATTTGGCCCCACCTTCCGCAAAAATAGAGTTGTCTATGTAGATGAGACAGCTCTAGCTTTCCCACCCGCGTTCAACCTGGTACGCTCAAGGGAAGCGCTGGTGATACCGTGTATGCGATCGCTGAATAAAAATTCCCACAACCATATCTTCATCAAGGCAATTCCCTATTTATTATTCTTGGGAATTTTGGGGATAACGCTGCTTTCTTTGCTTAGCTTAGTTGGCTGGAATATCTTTTTAGAACAGCTTTCTCACTTTAAACTGCAATATCTCATTGTAGGGTTAGTGTTATTTTCCTTACTCTTACTGACTCGCAAAAAACTCTTAATCTTGATTAGCCTATTTTGTATTTCTCTACTCTTAGCAGAGATACTCCCTTGGTATATTTCTCTATCGCCAAAACCGGGGAATAATATTGAATCTATCCGAATTTTAAGCTCAAATCTGAATACGCAAAATAAAAGCTATTCAAAAATATTATCTGTCGTTAGAAAAGAAAAACCAGAAATTACTGTCTTTTTAGAAGTTAACGACGCTTGGATAAAACAATTAGATTCTCTTCTTGATATTCTTCCCTACTCCATTAAAAAACCTAATCCTTATAATCTAGGTATCGCCGTTTATAGTAAGCAGCCTCTCACCAACGCTTCTATCAATCTTTTTGGGACAGATAAAAATAATAGTATTGTTGGCAACTTTACGATGAACGGACAATTGATTTCCCTGATTGCCACTCATCCGCTACCGCCCGTCAAACCTACCTTCTTTCATTCTCGGAATCAACAGCTAGACAAAATCAGCCAATATATACAAAAATTGAAAACCCCAGTTGTAATGGTTGGGGATTTAAATATAACTATGTGGTCTCCTTATTACAAAAGATTTATCAATAAAACTGGGCTGCATAATGCCCAGAAAGGATTTGGGATTCTACCGAGTTGGCCTATGAAAGCTTCTTATTCTCAAACTCTCCCACCTTTCTCTTTTGCTTTATCCATTCCTATCGATCATTGTTTAATCAGTCCAGAAATTAAAGTCAAGAATATTCGCACTGGGCCGAATGTTGGTTCAGACCACCGACCTTTAATTGCAGACTTGGTAATTCCAGAAAAGAAATGAACCACTCCAGGCGCAGACAACACAAAAGGTAGAAATGAGGGCAAGATAGGTAAACTGAGAGCAAAAGCAATGCAATATGTCCCCTTAGTGGTGTTCGCTCCTTAGAAATCCCTTCCCTAGCCCCTTAAAAGGGAGGAAATTTGCCCCTTTTGTTAATCAGGGTTTGGGGATCGAGCCTTAACCGAAAAAGATTGGGAAACGATCGCTAGAAAAAGGGAAAATGTTTGCCAATAGACTCGGCAGCAGATTATCCTAAAGAACGCAATTTATGAGTTTCGGGTGGTTAAGAACCATTGTTTGACAATATTAATGTTTCTACGGGTAGCAGAGGCAGTGACGGCAAAACCGCTGGTCATCAGTTTGATGGTTGGTCGCTAGAAGAGCGAAATCTCGGTGCGATTAAAGCATGGATGCCGGTATGGGAATGGTTCTACCGCCACTATTTTCGGGTTCAAACGGATGGCTGGCATCATATGCCCCCCGAAGGGAAGGTGCTGGTTGTCGGTTCCCATAATGGAGGTTTGGCTTCGCCCGATACTTCGATGTTTTTGTATGACTGGTTCCGCCGGTTTGGCTACGAACGCTTAGCTTATGGACTCATGCATCCGTCTGCTTGGAAAACTCCTATTTTCGCGGTGCCCGCTGCCCAGGTAGGGGCACTGATCGCGCATCCGAAAGTAGCGATCGCTGCCCTCCAGCGAGATGCTGCCGTACTCGTCTATCCTGGCGGGGCTGAAGATATGTTTCGTCCTTACAACCAGCGTTATCAAATTCATTTAGCAGGGCGTAAGGGATTTATCAAACTGGCACTGCGGGAAGAAGCGCCAATTGTACCGATTATTTCTCATGGTGCCCACGAGACGCTGATTGTTCTAGCAGATTTCTACCAGCAAGTGCGACAACTGCATGAATGGGGCTTTCCCTGGAAGTTAGATGCTGAAACGGGTGTATTTCCACTTTATTTAGGGTTGCCTTGGGGAGTGGCAATTGGCCCGATCCCGAATTTTCCGCTGCCAGTGCAAATTCATACTCGTGTCCTTGCCCCGATTGTGTTTGAACGCTATGGTCGTGCAGCAGCGAGCGATCGCGCTTATGTGAATGCTTGCTATGAAAAAGTTTGTACCCAGATGCAACTTGCACTAGACCGTTTACTTCTAGAAGTTAGCGCGAGGCAATCATCCGCACCCTAAAAAGGCACAGGAACTAAACCAACTGCAAAGAACCCAAAGAAAAGAATACAAGAGGGCGATCGCACCGGGGATCTTCCCCTCCCAACTCACTTTTTCACCTAGTAGCGGTGAATTAATGAAGGCGAAGCACGCTTGAGAGTAACGTTGCTTCGCTATCCCGCGACTAATTATCTATATTGATTCATCCTCGGTATCGTGATAGAGATGAGGACTTGAGGGTGCCAAAGCTCAAGTGAATCTAGGGAGAAGCAATCGAGATGAAAACAAAGGGGTTGAGATGAGCATAGAGAGTTATCCACCACCAGTAAACCAGCTGCTCACCTATGGCAATTGCGCCGAGATGGACTTTGACAATTGGCCTGACTATCTGGAACTCGGTATTGCCCCCACGGACATTCCTAACTTGATCCGCATGGCAACAGACAACGAGTTATACCGGGATGATGAAGACACGCTCGAATCCTGGGCACCCATTCATGCCTGGAGAGCATTGGGCCAACTCCGCGCTGAGGCTGGCATTGAGCCGCTCATGGGCTTGTTTGAGAAAGAGGAAAGCAACTATTGGGAATGGATTGCCGAAGAACTGCCATTAGTCTATAGCATGATCGGGCAAGCCGCGATTCCGGCTCTGGCGGCTTATCTAGCGGATACCTCTCAGGCGATATTCCCCCGCACAACGGCTCTTAACTGTCTGGAAGACATTGCAATCGATCATCCTGAGGCTCGTCCTGAGTGTGTTGCGATTCTCACCCATCAACTGGAATCGTTTGCAGAAAACGGCTCAGAATTGAATAGCTTTCTCATAGGTTCCCTGGTCGATCTGAAGGCGGTAGAGTCCGCGCCGCTGATAGAGCGTGTCTTTGCTGCTGATACCGTGGATCGTTTCTTGGTAGGAGACTGGGATGATGTGCAGGTGGGATTGGGCTTGAAGTCGTCTGAAGAATTACCGAAGAAAGAATTTAACCAGAGCTTTCAAAGAAAGGGGGTCAGCGATCCTGGCTTCACGGGTTCATCAATTTCTCAGGAAGCAAAAGGCTTTCGCCCTGGCAAGAGCGATCCCAAAGCCAAGTCTAAAAAAAAGATGTCCAAGGAGTCACGCAAGAAAAACCAGAAAAAGCGGAAGTAATTTAATCGGGGTTAGCGATTGTTGAGGTGCGAACTGACAAGTCAGCGCTAGGCGAACGCCTCGCTTTGAAGACACGCGATCGCCTCTGACTCAGCTGGGATCAACGATATATTTTTGCTCCAGCGATACGTTGTGCGATCGCACATCAGTTGCCTCTGTCCCTGATTCGGTATCAGCGATCGCCTGCACGGACTCTATAAACTGGCTATCCAGCAAAAAAACTCCTCTGGCAAAGCGGACGCTCCAATATCCCCCTGGACGCCGGTCAACAACGACCCCCTCTTCCCCAAGCTGAATCACATCAGGAGGACGCAGCATCGGCATCGGTTCCGCTGTTTTAACGTAAGGCGGCAACGTTACCACACGGACTCGCTCACCAATTACAAATTCTTTAGACATCAGTTTTTAGGTAATGAAGTAGTTGGGTGTCAGTAGTCATTAGTTCTAAGTTCTTTGCGAGTGACACCAATGACTAATAACAACTGACTAATGACTACTTATCAAATATTCAAGGCGCTTGCCAAATCTTTTGGTGATATTGCTCTACATTTCTGTATGGATCTTCAGCAGGGTGAGCATGATCGTGACCATGCCCGTGCCCATGCCCATGCCCATGCCCATGTCCATGCCCATGATGAGAATGATCGTGGGCGGGAGTGTGCCCGTTACTGTTGCTATTGGCTGCTATCCTGAATTTGCACATTTCGCAATTCATTTGCACTTGCCCCAACTGCGTCTCAATTTCTCGTTCTCTTAATACAGACAACAACTGAGGGTGAATGCCCATTTCTGGTAGGCAAGTCATGGAAATATCCGGGTATTGCTCCTGTTGTTGCGCCGTGATGTCGAAAATCTTTTTAACTAAGACGCCGGTAAATAGGAAGTACGGTAGGACGATAATGCGTTTAGGCTCGTAGAGTCTAGCACGGCGGAACCCTTCTTCCAGACGGGGATGGGTAATGCCAATAAAGCAAGTTTCAACGGTGGCGTAGCCGCTACCTTCCCACAGAATCCGGGCAAGCTTATAAACATCGCTGTTCGCATCAGGATCGCTGGAACCCCGACCGACAAAGAGCAGAACCGTTTCTGAGCGATTGTACTGGGGTTGGTCTAATTCCGAAAGACGCGATCGCCACAAATCCAAAATCCCTGGCGTAATCCCAAAATGACGCCCATAGTAAAACTTCACCTGGGGATGTCTAACCCTTGCCCGGTCTAACTCATTCGTAACATCAAACTTATTGTGTCGAGCTGCAAATAGCAAAATCGGCAATACAGAGAGTTCCGTGTAACCCTCTTCTACACAGCGATCCACCCCCTCCTGTATCGTGGGGGTAGTGAGTTCTAGAAAACAAGGTAAAACAGGACGCGACGGGTCTAACGCTTGATACGCATCGGCAAAATCTAGAAGACTCTGCCGTCCATCCTCATCTTTGGTGCCATGACCAACCATCAACAACGGACGACGCAAAGGTAGCGGCGGCAATTGAATCGACTGGGGAGTAGGGGATTGCAGTCCCATCAGATCGGTTGAATTTATACTAGGCATCAATTTGATTGCTCCTTTCCCGTGCAAGGCAGGAAGTTAGACTGTATGAAGGTAGTACTAAGTAGGCATTCTGGCTTCCGAGAGTCACCTCGTTTACAGCTGCCGCACAGCCCCGGATTTGCACCGGCGTTTCCCCACGTTGTTACCCTTTACGTGTGCCTTGATATCTTAGCCGATCCGGTCGCAGCTCAAAATCCAGGGGGAGGGGGTATTCCCAAGACTCTCCAGATGCCAGTTTTTGATGCCCCATCAAAACTGAAGGAAAATTTTCCCCACTTTATCGAGTATCATTCGCAAGTTTGGCGATCGATCGAGCAACTCTAGAATTGATTGACCGTTTGTGGCTTTTTTACAAAAGCGGGATGCTCCCGTTTTTTGTAGCTTATAGAACCTTATCAATCCAAACCATTGCTGACTGTATAAAGATAAAGATAACCCCATACCTAGAAGTCTGATAAAAAATACAAATTATCCATTACAAAATACCGCCCTGAGTGCGACGACGTACAGCCAGTGCTAACCCGGCAAAAACTAAGGAATTCATGCTTGAAGGCTCAGGTGTAGATACGGGTGCAACGTTTAACTTTACTCGACGCCCTGTTTGCAGCGAGAGAGAAATTTTTGACGAGGTTGATGAAGAATACACTTGCCAGCTGTTCAACTCTTTAGGCGGCGTAGTGAATTGCACCAACATTTCCCAATTGCTGTCAAGCGAACCAATGGCTAAACCATCAGTGCAACAAACCCCCCAGCTCTGATTTGAAGTAAAGACGGTGCCAGTGGAATTTGCAGTTGCCTCACCTAAATCGTCTACAATTTTTAATTCTGCCGTATCTCCCAACAAGTTAAAGCTCATTTTAGCCGCTCCACCTGTTGGATTACCCGGCTTAGAATGAACGATGAACAGTGATAGACCATCAATAGCATCTACAAAAAAAAGGTGAGATTGCTTAGCGGTTAAACTCAGGACTGGGTTACTAAAGGATGAATTATAACCTTTGCTATACTGGTAGTAATTGGCTGCTGTTTTATTTGTGCTAAAAGCTTCAAAAAACCCCAAAATATTACTATCAAAGTCACCCAAACCTGGTTTAGATTCTTGCGACACCTTAAGCATCATGGCGGCTTCGGAGCGCTGGGCAAAGAATGGAACAAACAGCGCGATCGCTACCAACATCAAAAGCTTTTTCATGACTTGTTATTTTGTAGATGCTCTGCTCACTAAAACCAGAATACGTTTATTCAAATAAAGTTATAATAAAGTCAAATTAATAAAATTGTGAATTTAATAATTTTTACATCTTTATTTCAGGGAAAATACGAATTGACTTTAAAAGAAATATCGGTTCTTCGGAAACGCTTCCTCCTAGACGGAACCACCCCATTTAATTTTTCTTTATTTTCCACAGCGAACCCTCTTCTGTTACCTTCGCAAGGACAGAAGAGGGTTTGCCAATTGATATGCTTTCTAAATGAGCTGAATTAAGGTTTAGAAAACCGGAAGTTTTACCTTTAATTGCCGCTGAAGTGGCACGTTAACGAAATCCTGCGGAAGAGGATGTCCCTCCTAATATCTGAGAGTATCCGCTCCCCCTAAGGAAGTTTAAAAAGCAGGGTGGTTTCATACAACTCTTAGAAAATATCGAGGCATTGCGACATTTTGTAGGGGCATGGCAATCAAAAAGCCCCTACCGCCAACCAAAATCAACGCTACATAATTTTCTTTTAATAAATGAAACCACCCTGCCTTAGGGAAGCTTAAAGAGGAAGGAACCGAACCACTCAAAGTCCCCTTTTTAAGGGGTATCATCAGTGGGTAAGCGTGTCACAAGAATTTTCACACCTCGGCTAAGCTGCCTTTACCCAATAAACCTAGCCGCATGAATGATTGAATAATTGTAGAGCTTCTTCTTTGAGAATTCCTTTGGTCACTTTTATTCTCTTAGACCCTTTTTTAATAATTTCTTCGCTAGATAAGTCAAGCTGGGGAACACCAGCCTCAATTAAGTCTTGAATGGAAGCTCCAAATATAATTTCAGATATCCCTGCCCATATACAAGCTGTTGTACACATTGGGCACGGTTCGCAAGTTGTGTACAAGGTATAACCTTCTAAAGAAGGATTTTTCATTTCTTTTGTTAAACAACGAATCGCGTTAAGTTCTGCATGGGCAGTTGGGTCATTATCCGTTTCCACAGTATTGTGCGCTTTAATAATTACTTGATTATCTTTAACAATTACTGCACCGTAGGGAGCATCTCCTAGCTTTGCTTCTTCCAGGGCTATCTTCATAAACTTTTCTATTTTCATCCAACTCCTGCGCAAAAAAATCTTTCTGGATAAGACTTATCTTATCCTATTTTAAGGTAAGGCTATAAATTATCATCCTTAAATCAACTGAATAAAATGCTAAAAAACAATTGCTTAATTTTTGAACATTAGCAATCTATATCAACCACAGGAAAGTATTCCGTCCATCAGAATATGTTCGACTTCCTTCAAGAAAGCCTGCAACAACGCCGCGCTTAGTTGTTGCGGGTCAGTACGAGTAATTCGCGATACCAAAATTTTATCGAGCAGTTTCGTGACCCTAGTATAAGCTTGAACGGCTAGAGCTAGCATCACGCTCCTACAACTCTTTAATTAATCGGGAATTATTTTGATTTCCTTCCCCGTGATGTTACCCTAAGCGACAAGATGAACGTCTTCGTTCGATAGAGTGATGCCTATCACCCTGTTATTTATTAATGTCTTGCTTCTGGAAACTCTACTATGCGCTTGACTTCGCTCGATGTGTTTCGAGGTATTGCCATTGCGGGAATGATTTTAGTTAATCAGGCGGGAGTTGCCGACCAAGTTTATCCTTTCCTGGAACACGCAGAATGGCACGGCTGCACCTTGGCAGACTTGGTATTTCCCTTCTTTCTATTTATTGTCGGCGGGGCAATGACCTTTTCCCTTTCCAAATACGCGGAAGGGAACCGCCCTACTGCCGATGTTTATAGACAAATTTTACGCCGAGCGGCGATTCTTTTTATTCTTGGTTTGCTGCTGAACGGCTTCTGGAATTATGACTTCAGCTCCATCCGCATCATGGGTGTCTTGCAGCGGATTAGCCTTGCCTACCTGGTGGCTGCTCTGATAGTTCTTAACGTGCCACGCAAAGGACAGTGGGTACTCGCAGCACTGCTACTCATTGGGTACTGGATAGCGATGTCTTTGATCCCGGTTCCCGATTATGGAGCTGGTGTCTTAACGAGGGAAGGGAATTTTGGCGCTTATATTGACCGCCTGATCGTTGGCACAGCGCATCTGTATAAGGGAGATAATTTCAACTCAATGGGAGATCCTGAAGGTCTTTTCAGCACTCTTCCAGCAGTTGTCACCGTCCTCACCGGCTACTTTACGGTTGACTGGATACGCACCCAACCAGTACAGTCACGCACCAGTATCGGCTTGGTCTTGTTTGGCATTGCTTGCCTAGTCGCTGGATGGGCGTGGGGGTTAACGTTTCCCATCAACAAGAAACTGTGGACGAGTTCTTTTGTGCTTTTCACAACTGGTTGGGCGTTGCTGTTGCTGGCAGCTTGTTATGAATTGATGGAAGTGCGGAAGTTCCGCCGCTGGGGGAAGCCGTTTGAAGTTATGGGGTTAAACGCTATCTTCGCGTTTGTCGCCTCAGTTCTGCTGATTAAAATCCTAGCTAAAACCCACGTCGGAACCGGCGAAACCGCCCCAACTACTTATAACTGGATCTATGAGAATGCCTTTGTGTCTTGGGCGGGAGCGATGAACGCCTCTTTATTGTTCGCCATCGTGACATTGCTGTTCTGGTGGGCGATTCTGTACGCAATGTATCGCCAAAAGTGGTTTTTTAAAATCTGAGACAGCACTTCCTCATGACTCCAGAAATGACCGGGATCACTTAGTTTTTAAGGTGTTGTCACAATTTTTTCTAGCTTGCATCACTGGGGATGGTTCGGAAAAAGCTGAGAGTAGAGATATCAAATTCTTGATCTGACCATGACAGCTGAGTTTTTTCCGACCCAAGTGACTATCGAGGATCTAGTTGCTCAGATATTCGTCTCCCGCCGGATTACTCCTGTGAACCAGTACCAGCTGCAAACTGTCCTGCTCACTAAAGATTGGCTGGATGAAGAAGAACAAACCATGCTCAATCGGCTATTTTATGGTGTCCGTCATGGTTTACTGAAACTAGGGGAATGAATCGAAGATATTGGTCAAAAAGCTGCTAAGAAACGGCATACGCTTTGCGATCGCTCAAAAAACAAACTGCGAAGACGCTGTATAGCCCGAAGGAAGTCTTAAGAGGAATCAGGAGAGGTTGTCAGCAAGTAAATCTTGTAAGAATTTCTGACCTGCTTGATCGAGATCGCCATCTAAGGAGAAGGTTAGGCTGCGGAGCCGAAATTCATCATTTTGGGAGTCCAGCACTTCATTCAAGCGTTTCGGGTAGATCAAAACCGCTTCGTTACACTTGGTCGCCATCGCATAGCTTCTCATCTGGTGAATATCAGCGATCTCCACTTTGTCAGGCGCTTTATATTTTGTATCCAGCACATAACGTATTGCACCAGTCGAGCGATCGCATAGTATCAGGTCAATAGGACACCGCTGATTTTGGCCAATTGTTACTGGATATTGCTGCTTGAGGACAAAACCTAATGGCGTGTTTTCCTTGAGCCATTCAGCAACGAACAGTTCATACAGTTTCGCCATATCAACTAAAAAGGGTAACATCGTGCGATCGCCCCTTTCATGGGTTGCCCCACAGTTGTCTAGAAAGAACCGGCATAGGGCGTGTAATAACCGATAATCTTCATTCAAACGGTTATAACGTCGTCCAATACAATCTTCTGCGCTATAGGATTTAAGCGTTATACTTCCCTGGAGGGCATGATAAGCTTGTCGTACCTTTGGCAACACTCTTTCTGAACACAACCCACTGCGACCAATAATAAAAAGTGTCCAAGCAAGAATCTGATTTTCTTCAATATCAGCGGTGTGTTCTTCGTAGTGACATTTAAGTTTGACATCCCAAGGCTTCTGGATAGTTTGCCGCACATCCAATCGTCCCCGAACATACGCAAGCTGACCTATTTTTGGTAAGTATGCCCGATAAAATCCCTTTCTCCCACGATCTAGAACTCGTTGAGATAGAACATAAGCCAGACGACTATAAAATTCTTCTAGAGCTTGGCAGTCAATCAGACCATCCAGAAAGCGAAAACTATTCAGATGGTAGGCATATTCCAGCATCCCAAAGAGATTTTTGATTATTACCTTTGGCTGTAGCTTAATCCCCAGTTCTTTCGTCAAGGGAATGTAGCCTACCCATCCATTAGCTTTGAGCTGCCACTTGTCACCCGTTTTATAGTTTGGAAACTCTACATCTACTTTGTTTTTGTAGTTTTGATATAACTGCACTGCTGCTGATTCTGGTATCTCGTTACGAGCCAACCGCTTCGGTTCGTATTCAATCAGCTCAATAATTCTTGGTTGCGCTGGGTTCATAGAGATAGCTCTTTCTTGATTCCATCCCAGCGAAACTCATCCACTTTTTTCAGGTTGTCAAAGAAATACTCTTCAAGATATGGCTCAATTTCCATAAGCCAAATATCTTGTATATCTTCAGGCAGGTTTTCTGTCAAAAAGAAAGATATCCCGATTTCGTAGTGTTTGTCTGCGATCGCGTTATTCAATCGCTTCAGCACGTCAATTAATTTATCCACATTAAAACTCGTTTTCTTTTCGTGATAGCGCCGCAGTACCTCATAGTTTGGACGGAGTTCGATGAATGCAAATCGGCGGCGTAGTGCATGATCTACAAGAGCAATAGAACGATCTGCGGTGTTCATCGTGCCAATGATACGGACATTAGGGGGAATGCGAAAGGTATTACCACCAGCGAGGGGAATTTCTTTGTCGCGATATTCTAACAAATACATCAACTCCCCAAAAACCTGAGCCAGATTCGCACGGTTAATTTCATCGATAATAAGAACACATAGACCTTGGCAAGACTCTGCCTTTTTACAAAATTCCAGAAAGCGACCTGGAACTAGCGAATATTTCAATTGTCCATCTTGACTTTGTGGACGGATACCTTGAATGAAGTCTTCATAGGTATACGCCGGATGAAATTGTACAAGTTCCGAGAAACCATAACCTCCGCCGATTAAGTGTTGGGCGATTTTCTGTGCGATAAATGTTTTTCCTGTTCCGGGGGAACCATATATAATTGCTTGTTTTTTGCGTTCAATGGCTCGTACCCAGCCGGTTAGTTCTGCTTGATCAAGACCAGTATCTTCGGCACATTGGCAGAGGGTATATTCTGGTTGCAACTCCACTTCTTCTAAATCAGAAGTAAATTCAACAACCTCACTAGCTAATGAGGTTTCCTGAGCAAGGAAGCCGTATTTCTTAATTGTCACTAGCCACAGAGAAAACATATCGAATAAGTCATCGTCCCTGAGAGCTGGCACACCAGGATAGTGCATCTCTGTTGCTAATTTTTTAATCAGCTTATGTCCTGTAAAGTTGGCGGCTGGATAGTCTGTCAGTTTTTGTCCATAAGATGTATTGGCGAAGTAGTTAATGACCTGCCGTGATTTATTGTTGATCAATAGAAAGTCATCTGGTCGCAATGCGTTAAGAATGGGTGTGAGCATTCCCATCTGAAACCCTTTGGAGTAAGGCAGTTCGGTGAACTCTTTGCAAGCTGCTGACAACTGCCCTGGCTCATTATTGCAGTGACGGACAAAACTAAAAATTGCCTCAGCAACTTGCGACCAGTCTTCCGACTTTGTCCACTTGGCTGCCTCAAACCATTCTTTTATATCTTTCGTGATAGCTGGAGCAATATGAATCCAAGCGCCTCTTTGACGGTTATTAGCACTGGTTCCGTAAGGCAGCAGCTGAAGTAAGACTGCTTCAGTTACGTTTTCTCTAGACTCGGCAGCAGATGCGATCGCTTCAAAGTTACGACGCCCCTGACGACGCTGCTCATCGTAGGCGGCTATATGACGCAGACCAGGCGGTGTATAGGGATATGAGTTGGCAAATTCCTGAAATAGCCTGACAAATTCATCCCTCTTTTCCGCTATCATGAGGCACTCGCCAACTCTAGATTATTTATTACTTAAAAAATATATTTTACCTTTTTCAGGAATTGTTACTGGCTTTTACTGACCTAGAGATTTAACAATTTCATATTCACTATCTGTCAAATAATGATAACTCTGTGGAGGTCTAAAATCTATCCATTTTTCTCTTAAACGCTCTAAGGAAACTGGTATTTCAAACCGATTGGGCTTTTTTAATAAAATTCCAAATCCTACTGAAGCACCTTCATAATAACTGTCAAACTCTGCTAATGTAATCCCTGCCTTATTCCAAACTTGATTCCAAAGCTCTAAAATTGGTTCTTCAATAATCTTATCGACTGTAAATGAACCTAAGACAGCTTTTTTAGGAGATGAAACATAGACGATAACCAAATCTCCTTTACTCAAGCGAGGACGAACCCGGCGTAGCTCAACTTTTTTTGTCCCGTCGAATATCTTATTCGCGTACTCAGGACGAATTGATAATAACAATATATTAACTTGCATCGGGTTCACCCCTTATCTAACTTTGGGTACCTAGACTATAAAGTTTTACAAAAATTTCAGGTGGAATCCTAAACCGTGACTGAATTGTTGAACGATTTCCTAAGACTTGCTGAACTTTTTCCAATGTTATGGAGCTTGAAAATACTTCTGTGTCACTAAATCTAATAGCAATAATATCATTATTTAAATCATTTTTTGCTAACTGAAAAACTTTTTCCCACTCATACACCCCAAACTTTCTAAATTGCCTAAATAGAGTTTTTGGCTTGCCTATTATAACTTCATCTAGACGGGAACAGGCTCGAATACTTTTTACATTATAATAGCCACGATCATCGCTAACATACCATAAAATTCGTCCCGGCGCTTCCAATCCTCGTAATTTATTTCCAGAGCAATAATATACAGCTTCGCGATTCAAGGCAAGTTCAGTTTTAGCTCCTAATATATACTGATACGCTAATTTATCATCGAATAAGTCCTTTGCCCAATGGGGATCTATAGGAATGATAAGTATAGGAATGTCAGCATCAGTAACTTTTGCTGGCCATAAAAAACGCTCGATCTGTGTCATGGTTTGGTTATCGCTAGTTGAAGTCCCATTATTAAGAACTTCAGCAATTTGACGGCAAAAATCGTACTCTTGACCGAAATTATTAGCTAAATTTACAAGATGTAGTGATAGCTGAGATGCCTTTTCAGAGATTGCTATATTTGCCCTAAGCCATCCATTCTTTACCCGAATAAAAGCATCCTCTTGAATTGCTTTAGTCAAAGTTTCTTCTAAATACGGGTCAGTGATTCTTGTAAATTGACGCTGTTCGCGAGCCGAAACTGATGCAGCTTGAAACAGTAGATGATGTGCAATAGTTGCTGCTAAAGGATTGCTTCCAACCCGAAGTATCGGGATCTCTAATTCATGTATCTTATGTCTGTCATATACAACTAAGGCAACTGGTTGGTTTTCATTCTCTAGAATAACTAAACACTCAAATTTATCTGGTTCAGCAAGAAATCGACGCAAACGCTGCTGGAAGTCCGCTCTAGTTTCATTACAAGACTGAAAATAGTCAGTTAAGATATTTTGTTGCCCAATCTGCACGCGGTTTTGTTTTAACAAAGTACCTGCTAAACGGACAGGCTGATATTCAGGTTTTCTGCGAAGCTCGTCTAGTTGAATAATTAAATTGTTAGGGTGAATGATTGATAATCTAAAATGGTCATATAGTTCATCCCCTATATCCAAAATATGAATATCACGAGTAACGAAAATATGGAAATCTGATGCAATGGTTCTAGCTATATGAAGCAATTCAAATTCATCTATACCAATCGCTTTCTTTGAAAATAAATTTGATAAAGACTTATAAACAGTATCCAGCTTTTGAGTTGGGCAAGGCAAGCGAGTGAATTTTTTTGCAAAGCTATGTTGATGCTTCCTTTTATCAATGTTAGTAATTGTATTGATTTTATTAAAGATTGCATCAGTCAAGCATAAATCTAATTCAGTGTGTAACCAATCGGCTAATAATGCTTTAGATTCTTCATTATTGATATTTTCAGGATCGTACAAATCAAAAAAAATGTTAGTATCGATAACCACACATAATTTTTCTTCGCGTTGACGAGTAGCAGCGTTAGAAAATAGATTTGAATGACCATGATCTAGCCACCAATAGGTTAACTCCTTACCTGGAGTTTTAGCTGGCTTATCATATTGAGGAACAAACCCTAATTTAGACCACGTATTGTCTAATTTATAATCACGGCGACAGGTTAAGCCAATGCCACTATATTGTTGAGTAATTTTGATTAGGTAATCAACAAGTTTTCTAGCCACTCCCTTACGTCGATGTGATGGATCAAGACACAGATGAATGATGGTTATCCGATCGTACAAACGCGAATATCCATATAACAGATAGCCAATACACGCTGCTTGAGGATCGAGAGCTACAATGATTTGGCGACGAGCCGCGTGTTCACAAAAAGCACCTTTTCGGAAAAAACTTAGAGTTGCTTTATTGGCATCCCCTAGCTCTATGACTGTTTGCAGATGCGGAGAGTTTTCGTCAATCACTTTAATCATCACTTGTATATTTTCTGTCACTTTTTTTCTGCTACCTTAAGTTACTGCTGTGACTCATTTCAGATTTATCGACGACTTAGTGGTCGGTGTGGAAGGGCGATCGCTTTTTAATTAACGAACCGCGAAGACGCTAAGAGCGCGTTGGCGAAGCCTGCGCGAAGCGCTTAGGAAGAGTTAAGAAGAGAGGATGATGCGTTTGATGCCTTCTTTGAGGATGGGAACGTTGAAGTTAATTAGTAAGCCTAGTTGGCAACCAGTTACTTTCATGTAGGAAATAACTTGGGCAGAATGAAGAGAAGTTAAGGAATCAACTGCCTTTAATTCCACAACTAGAATATCGCCAACCAGAAAATCTAAGACATTCTCGCCAACCGTATAACCCTTATATTTCACTGGGACTGGCTTCTGAGGCTGACAAGGTATCCCGCGCAACCTAAATTCCACCTCTAACGCCTGCTGATAAACCTTCTCCAAAAACCCCGGCCCTAACACCCGATGCACCTCAATCGCCGCACCAATCGCATCATAAGCCAACCGCTCCACCTCCCCATCTAACTGCCTCATCATCCTTCTTTCTTCCTCCTTCTTCTTTTCTCTTCCTAAGCGCTTCGCGCAGGCTTCGCCAACGCGCTCTTTGCGTCTTCGCGGTTCATTCTCTCTTTCCCTTCCCTACCGTATGGCAAAATTTATGTAAAGCCGTCTTCATTTATTCTTCCCAGCATGACCGCAACAATCCCCGCCCTCGCCAGCCAATACGACCCCACTACGACAGAAACCAAGTGGCAGAAGTTCTGGGAAGAAAACCAAGTCTTCAAAGCCGACCCCAATCATCCAGGCGAACCTTACTGCATCGTCATTCCGCCGCCCAATGTCACGGGTAGCTTGCACATGGGACACGCCTTTGAGAGTTCCCTAATTGACACCCTCGTGCGCTACCACCGGATGAAAGGACGCAACACTCTGTGGGTACCGGGAACCGACCACGCCAGTATCGCAGTGAACGCCGTACTGGAAAAACAACTGAAGGCAGAAGGAAAAACTCGCCATGAGGTGGGACGCGAGAAGTTTTTAGAACGGGCTTGGCAGTGGAAAACCGAATCTGAGGGAACCATTGTTAATCAGCTGCGGCGTTTGGGCGTCTCGGTAGATTGGACGCGGGAACGCTTCACGATGGATGAAGGCTTATCCAAAGCCGTGTTGGAAGCTTTTATCCAAATGTATGAGGAAGGACTCATTTATCGCGGCAATTATCTGGTGAACTGGTGTCCCGCGAGTCAATCTGCCGTGTCTGACTTGGAGGTAGATAATCAAGAAGTTAACGGGCATCTGTGGCACTTCCGCTATCCCCTCACGGATGGCAGCGGCTATGTGGAAGTAGCGACGACTCGACCGGAAACGATGCTGGGCGATACAGGGGTGGCGGTGAATCCCAACGATGACCGCTACAAACATTTGATTGGGAAGACGCTGACGCTGCCAATTATGGGGCGAGAAATTCCGATTATTGGCGATGAATTGGTCGATCCGGCTTTCGGGACGGGTTGCGTGAAGGTGACACCCGCCCATGACCCCAATGACTTTGAAATGGGTCAGCGTCACTCTTTGCCGTTTATCAACATCATGAATAAGGACGGCTCCTTAAACGAAAACGCTGGAGAATTTCAGGGGCAAGACCGCTTTGTTGCCCGGAAGAATGTGGTGCAGCGACTGGAAGCAGACGGCGTTCTGGTGAAAGTAGAGGAGTATAAGCATAAGGTTCCTTATAGCGATCGCGGGAAAGTCCCGGTCGAACCCCTCCTCTCAACTCAGTGGTTTGTCAAAATTCGCCCTCTCGCTGACCGGGCGCTAGGGTTTCTGGACGATCGGAATTCACCGGAGTTTGTCCCAGAACGCTGGACGAAGGTTTATCGCGACTGGCTAGTAAAACTAAAAGATTGGTGTATTTCTCGCCAACTGTGGTGGGGACATCAAATCCCAGCTTGGTATGCGGTGAGTGAAACAGGCGACGCAATTACCGACGAAACGCCGTTTGTTGTCGCCCGTACCGAGGCAGAGGCACGGGAGAAGGCATTTGCACAATTTGGGGAAAATGTCAAGTTAGAACAAGATCCAGATGTTCTCGATACCTGGTTCTCTTCTGGTTTGTGGCCTTTTTCGACGCTGGGTTGGCCCGAACAGACGCCGGATTTAACAACCTATTACCCCACCACAACCCTCGTGACAGGCTTTGACATCATCTTCTTCTGGGTTGCCAGAATGACGATGATGGCGGGGCATTTTACGGGACAAATGCCTTTCCAGGACGTTTACATCCACGGCTTAGTGCTGGATGAGAACGGCAAGAAAATGTCTAAATCTGCCAACAATGGCATCGATCCGCTATTGCTGATTGACAAATACGGCACCGATGCCCTGCGCTACACCTTAATTAAAGAAGTGGCTGGGGCGGGCCAAGATATCCGGATGGAGTACAACCGCAAGACCGATGAATCGGCTTCGGTTGAAGCTAGCCGCAATTTCACGAACAAATTGTGGAATGCTGCCCGGTTTGTGATGATGAATCTGGATGGCAAGACGCCGCAACAATTGGGGAACCCCACCCCAACCCTCCCCGTTAACGGGGAGGGGGAAACAAAAAGTACCGGGGGGGATCTCGAACTCTGCGATCGCTGGATTCTCTCCCGCTACCATCAAGTAGTGCAGCAAACCGGCGACTACATCAACAACTATGGTCTTGGTGAAGCCGCTAAGGGACTGTATGAATTCTTTTGGGGCGATTTTTGCGACTGGTACATCGAATTGGTCAAATCTCGCCTGCGCCCGGATGCCCCCGCCGCCTCGCGGTTGGTTGCTCAGCAAACTCTCGCTTATGTGCTAGAAGGGATTCTAAAATTACTCCATCCTTTCATGCCACACATTACCGAGGAAATCTGGCAGACGCTGACTCAGGCGGGCGAAGGCAAAACCTTGGCGTTGCAATCTTATCCCAAACCCGATTCGGCACTCATTAACCCGGATTTAGAGCAACAATTTGAGCTGCTGATTGGCACAATTCGGACGATTCGCAACTTACGGGCAGAAGCAGATATTAAGCCTGGGGTGAAGGTGTCAGCAATCTTGCAGACTGAAAGCGATCGCGAACGGCATATCCTCTTGGCTGGGCAGTCTTATATTCAAGACTTGGCGAAGGTGGAAGAATTAACCATCCCCGGAACAGCCGAAACCCATCCGCTAACTTCATCTGCTGAAACACCCAATCAGGTGGCGTCTGCCAAGGAAAAAGGCAACTTTCAAATCAGCCCAATTTTCTTGCCATTTTTACTGTTGCTGCCCTTGCTCTTTTTGGTGGGCATTGGTGTAATTGCGGTGGCAACAGTGGTCAAACAAATTCTCGGAAGCCGTGTCTCAGAAGCCAAACAAGTTGGTGCTACCAATCCTCCATCCACTGTCCCTCCCTCAGAATCGGCGAGTAATGTACAAGCAGATACGCCACAAGCGATCGCAGGTGTTGTGGGTACGGTGCAAGTTTCGATTCCCCTCGCCGGTGTTGTCGATGTGGATGCTCTGCGTGGCAAGCTAGAGAAAAATTTGAACAAAGTTGAAGCAGAAGCAAAAGCCCTTTCGGGGCGTTTGAGCAATGCCAAATTTGTGGATAAAGCCCCCGCTGATGTCGTTAAGGGAGCGCGGGACACCCTTGCCGAAGCCGAGAAACAAGCAGAAATTCTGCGCGAACGACTGGCGCGGCTGTAGAAGCGATCGCGTAGGGGTAAAGATTATCTCGCCCCTACGAATCCCAAGCTGGGTTACGCTCTCCTCCTATAGAAGGAAGAAGAAAAGGGTTGTTTAAAATAAAATACGCCCGTAAAGTTAGGGTGCCCAGTTTTATTCATTTAAAGACAAAATAGCAATGCGATATTTTGCCGAAGTGCAAAAAAATGAATCGTCAGGCAGTATGGAACTGCGAATCCTAGCTGAGCAAACCTCTGACAATATCTGGGCAGTGGTGGAGAAGGCATCTGTCGTTCCCGCCGCTGAGATTCCATCCTTAAGCGAAGGTTTGTTGGTTCTGGCAGACCTTGGCGAGAATCAGCAGATTCTAAGTATTCACGAAGCCAAAAACTGGGTTTTGGATTTAGTGCAGCAGTACCTGACAAGTAGCATTACTCCCGCTTTTTTGCAGCAGGAAGCCGAACGTGCTGAACACTGGCGGCAAGACCTTACTTTACAAAGTCAGGAATTAGCTCGCAAAAATTTGGAAATGGAAGCGCGTCGCGAACAAATTCAAACTTTAGAACAAGAACTCGAACAGAAGAAGAAGCAACTAGAAGCCTTAGAAGCAGACCTAAAAAAAAGAGGTAGTAACTAGAGGGAACGTCGCATCAGGGGACGTTTGCAACTTTTGGCAATACTTCTGGGATAAGAACCCTAAACCCCAAACCCCACCCCTTACAAGGAAAGGGTGGGGCAGAGGTGAGAAACGAATTACTCACGTTAAGACATTATCGTTGGCAACCCTTGGCGACGGCTTGGGGAGAAGCACGCCGGTGGTGGTTCGTTGCGGCTCCCCTAACAGCACCACAGAGCAAGCGAGATGTTGAACCAGCTGGGTCGTGATATCGCTAACTTCCAGACCGCCCGCAGTGCGGTATCGTAGCGATCGCAATACAATCAAATCAAACGAACGAGCTGTATTAAGAATCGCTTGCGCCACATTCTCATGCTTAATCACTTCAATCTCAAAGTTCGTCTCCGGTGCCCACTTCGAGGCTAAAAGAGACAGTTGCGATCGCGTCCACGCTACCTTAGCTGCCGAAGTTCTAGCATTGCAGACGTGTAACAACGTTACCTGAGCTTGATTGGAATCGGCTAGAATTTTCGCAAACCGTAACGGTTGCGTCCCTTGCCCCGTCAAGTTTTCCACCGGCACCAAAATGCGGTGAAAATTCATAGGCGAATCCAAGAGGCGTGTCACCACAACTGGACAATGGGACGCCCACAGCACGCTATCAATCACATTGCCAAACAAACGCGCCCTGAAGCCCGTCCGTTTGCCCCAGCCCATCACAATTAAACTCGCTTTTTGTTCGCGGCTAGCGCGGCTAATTCCGCGAGCAATGTCGTCATCTAGGCGCAGCAACGGCTCGGTTTTCACACCCAGTTCCCCAGCCAGTTCCGTGGCTCGCTCAAGTAGCATCTCACTGCGTTGGAACGCAGCTTCCATCTGCGGTGCGTCCATCTGAGCATTGGTTGTCGTAATCGCTAAAGGCACAATTCGTCCAGCTTCATGCCGCGCCAATAGCGCTGCCATTTCCATCAAATACTTCTCAGTTTGCGGATTGTAGACGGGTACAACTACTGTAAAAGGATGGCTTGCCGATGCCTTTTCCCCATCCAGTCGAGTTTTATCGCTCTCTAGTGGCTCAGCTTCCGTTACGGTTAATCCGGGTGCGAACTGACTGGTAATCAACGGTCCTAGCGTTGCCGTCACCAGCATTAAGACAATAACGCTGTTTAAAACCTCTTCCGTTAGTAGTCCAACCCGGTAGCCGACGAGAGTAGCAGCCAGCGTTGCCGCAACCTGGGGCAGCGACAGCGACCACATCACGAGCATCTCGCGCCAGTTGTAGCGGTAGACAAATTTAGCCAACAGAGCCGCTAAAAACTTACTACCAATCAAACCCACTACAATCGCTAGCGTCAGCCAGATAGAACTGAGCGTTTTAATAAATGCTGGGATATCAATCAGTAGCCCCATATCCACAAAGAAAATGGGGATAAACAGGACGCTTCCGACAAAAACCACCTTTTCTTTTACTTGCCCTTCCCCCACAACATCATTCACCGCCAGACCGGCAAGGAAAGCTCCGACAATTTTTTCCACACCGATTAGCTGGGCACCCAACGATGCGAGAAATAGTGCCAAGAGTACAAATAAAAATTGATTGCCTTCTTCTTGCCCAGTGCGCCGGAAAAACTCTCGACCCACCCAGTCAAAGCCAAACAAAATGACGGCAGAGTAGACAATCAAAGAACCAAAAAGGGTGAGTAGCTTCACAACCGTGAAGTCACCCCCATGAATTCCCACACAAACAGCCAATACCAGTAGAGCGCCAACATCAGTGAAGATGGTCGCTCCAATTGTCACCGTGACGGCTTCGTTCCCTACAACGCCGAGACGGCTCACAATCGGGTAAGCCAAGAGAGTATGGGAGGCAAACAGAGAGCCAATCAAAATGGAAGCGTTCCAGTCAAAGTTGAATACACGCCCCACGATTGTTCCCATAATTAGGGGCACTAAAAAGGTAAACGTGCCAAAACCGGCAGAGCGATGCTTCGTTTTGCGGAACTGTTCAATGTCAACTTCTAGCCCTGCCACAAACATCAGGTAAACTAACCCGATATCTGATAGCAGCTTCATCGTCTCTGATTCTTTCTGAAGCAGCTGCAACCCATTAGGCCCAAGAACCACTCCCGCTACCAGCAAACCAACCAGTCCTGGCAGTCGCAGCCGCTCAAAAAGGATGGGCACGGTCAAGATGACTACTAGCAAAAGAGCGAAGGGAACAATTGGTTCCTCTCGGAACACATGCAAAATCGGTTCCATAAACAGCGGCTTGGAGATGAGTTTGAAGCGATGCTTGCAAAAGTCAGCGATGCTGACTTTTGAAAACATGGTGGTATCACTGGAGACATCCTACAGAAAAACCGTTTTTTGCGCCCTACCCTAAAGAAATAGGGGTGCTGGGTGCAGTAGATGAATATATTTTGGATCTACGGGGTGCCCCAATGGAAGTAGAGTTACAGAAGTTTTTGCGCCCTAAGCGCGAAGGACGGATATTTTGAGGACAAGACACCTTTAATTTTTAGGCGTTAAGTTTCTAGGGCATCCGCTGCCTATAAACGGATTTGGCTCAAAATATACCTCAAGCGGTCGTAGTCGTCCTTGAGAAGGACGCTGAGGGTTCGTCCTGCCTGCACCAACCAGTCACGGTCAGCCTTGCGTAGTTGATAAATTTCTCGAATCGCTGCTGCAATCAGCGCCTCCACCGGCGCACCCATGACCTGCAATAAGGTTCTTAAGAAATCCATCTGTTCGCTGAAGTGAACAATTTCCTCCGGTTCGCACTGGTAAACCGCTTGATGAATTTGCGGCGGACGAGGAGGCAGGTACTGATAAATCGTTCCACCAAGTCGCTTAGAACCATTGACCCCTTGATGGGTGGCTTCAAACCCAACAATAGCGGCGCGGAACTCGGTTTTCAGCATGGCAAATATTTGGGGTTGCTGCTCTCGCAGTTCCTGCAATGATAGCCCCAAGGCTCTTGCGCGGTGAATGGAATCAATGGGACTGGTCGCCGCATGATAAACAACAGCAAAGACGAGATTTCCCGACTCTTCATCCGTAGCTTTGACCCAACTGCCAAAGGCTGGCATGACAGGAAAGCTCAAGTCTTCTGGATCGAGACACTGTGCCAGGAATTCAGTCGTTGCCGTCTCAATCACCTCAGCAATATGGTTGGCGGGGCGATCGCCTGTGGCAAACTGTGGCAGGGGAAGTCGCATATTTTTGGTAATGGATAATCGGTAATGGGTAATCGGTAATTAGTCGTTCATGTTTCTTTAGGTAAAAACCATGAACTTTGAAGCATGACTAATTACCAATTACTTTTTTCCAATCTTATTTTGCTTTTTTGCGACCTGCTGTTGTCTCTGCAAGTTCTAATTCTGATAGTTGGAAGGTGACGAGTTTATCCCAATTTCCCCCTTCAAATAGGACTGCTGCCTTTCCCTCGCCAACCCGTTGGACTAGCCCTTTATAGCCGTAGTAGATATCGTTAGTGTTCTTTACTTGAACAACCGCTCCAGGCAGAATCATGATTTTTTCTCGGTTAAGTTTTCATTTATTAGCTTAATAGCAGTTAGCTGTCATTCGTCATAGGTCAAACCAGCGACCTATAACGAATGACAAAAAGCTAAAACTTCAATCGGTGTCGATAATTTGCTACAGACTCTACAATCCCCAGCGCCAAAAAATTCTTCAACATCGCCGAACGACCATAACTAACCCAGGGAAGGGGAATGCCGGTTACGGGTGCAAGTCCCATCGTCATGCCTAGGTTAACGACCACCTGAAACACAATCATCGATAAGACGCCAATTGCTAATAAAGATCCAAAGTTGTCTTTGGCATTTTGGGCAATAATCACCAAGCGCAGGCAGATCAACCAAAAGATAAATAGTAGAAAGAAACTGCCTGCAAGTCCGAATTCTTCACCAATGGCAGAGAAAATGAAGTCAGTGTGCTGTTCCGGAATAAAGTTAAGTTGGGTTTGGGTTCCCTTGTGAAGCCCTCGTCCCCAAAGTTCGCCTGCACCAATGGCAATACGAGATTGGATCAGGTGGTATCCGCCGCCGAGGGGGTCTAGATCCGGGTTAAGGAACAAAATCAATCTGTCTTTTTGATAGTCTTTCAAAACTCCCCAGAAGATTTGCCCTAACTCGCCTCCCACCAAGTTGACGACAATCGCTCCAATGGCACCCGACAAAGGCCACGGTAAGGTGCGCCAACCAATAATGCCCATGATTGCCGTCCAGATGAACCATCCGGGCATAAATACGTTAAACAAGATAGCTGAAATCACTGGAGAAGCTAGGAGTATTAGCCAGCCGGGATTGGCATTCCCCCAGTAGAGCATACCCAGCACGATCGCTCCAAACACCAAGGAGGTTCCCAGGTCCGGCTGCAAAAATACTAAAATCCAGGGAACCCCAGTCACCGCTAAAGCTCTCAAAACAGCGGGAATCGTGGAGGCGGGTCGAGCATGTAGAATAGCAGCCAGGGTGATTATCACCCCTAATTTGGCAAATTCAGAGGGTTGAATGTTAAAGTCGCCGATAGTAATCCATCTTTGGGCACCTTTGGCGCTGGTACCAATAATCATCACCGCGATCAGGGACAAGTTGGTAATGCCATAAAGAATCCAGTGCCACTGGAGCAGGTTCTCGTAACGCGATCGCGCGATAAACATCGCCAATATCAGCCCAATGAGGCCCACCAGCCAGTGCCACCACCAGTCGGTCAATCCCTGGTTAAGTTCGGCACTGCGGATCATCACACCTCCAAAAATGGTGAGTCCAACAATCAGTCCCAATAGCAGCCAATCTACCTCTTGCCAAGGGGAGAGCAGCGATCGCCAGCGAAAACCAGTTAGTGACTTATGCAACATTGCTAAACAATTAAAAATTAAAAGTTAAAAATTAAAAAGGCAAATTTTTTACTTTACCTTTTTAATTTTTCTTAAGTTAAGGCAGCGACAGAAACTTTGCCCGCGATCGCTTGAGCGATCGCCATCAGCGCTTTCGCAGAAGCCGACTCTGGATCGGCAACCACAATCGGCACTCCTGCATCGCCCCCCTCTCGGACGGGCATTTCTAGCGGTACGCAGCCCAGCAACGGTACGCCGAGTTCTTGCGCCATCTTTTCACCGCCTCCAGAGCCAAAAATGTCATACTGCTTGTCGGGCATATCCGGCGGAATAAAATAACTCATATTTTCCACCATTCCCAACACGGATACTCCCAACTGCTGGAACATCTTCAAGCCCTTACGCGAATCCAACAAAGCCACCGTCTGCGGCGTCGTTACAATGACTACCCCAGCCATTGGCACCGCTTGCGCTAGCGTTAACTGGGCATCTCCAGTGCCGGGGGGCATATCTACAATCAAATAATCCAGTTCCCCCCACTGTACTTGGTAGAGAAACTGGCGAATAATTCCATTCAGCATCGGACCCCGCCAGATCACCGGCTGATCCTTGTCAATCAAAAACCCCATTGAAACTAATTTGACGCCGTAGTTAAAAGCCGGTTCCAACTCTTCACCATTGGCACCTTGCCGCACGCTTATCTTGGCGTCTGACAATCCCAGCATTGTCGGGTCATTAGGCCCGTAAATATCCGCATCAATCAGACCGACTTTAGCTCCTAAATGTGCTAAAGCCACTGCCACATTCACCGCTACAGTACTTTTGCCCACACCGCCCTTGCCACTAGAAATCGCGATGATATTCTTTACACCAGCAATTCCGGCGCGATCCGGAAGCGACTTTTGTTGGGGTGTCTCAGCGGTGACATCTACCACGACATCTGTCACTTCTGGCAAATTTTTCTTGAGTGCCTGTTCGCACTCTTCCACGATGAACTGGCGTAGTGGACAGGCAGGTGTCGTCAGCACCAGAGTGAAGCTGACTTTTCCGGAGTCAATTTGCACATTGCGAATCATGTTCAACTCGACCAAACTCTTGCGGAGTTCGGGATCTTGCACGGGTCGCAATACTTCTAAAACTGAGCTGGCATCGAGCATAACTAGGTTACTTGCATTCCTTATCCCAGATATTGCACCTGGGACAAAACGATCGGGGTTCTCTCTCTTCAAGTATCTTAACGGTTTGTTTGACGCGATCGCGCTATGCAGTTCAGGGTCTAAATTTAGATTGTTAATTGGTAATTACTAATTAATAACTCCCTCTGTTTGCCTCTCCCCCTCTCCTGAAACCTGTATTCTCGCTCCTCACTCCTCAGTCCCTCAGCCCTCAGCCCTCAGCCCTCAGCCCTCAGTCCTCAGTCCTCAGTCCTCAGTCCTCTCTAGTTTCTAGCCTTGAGCTTGTAAACCCACCTGTTCGGCAGCTTGGGCTAATTCAGTGGCAACACGAGCTGAGTAAGACCCAATCATCCACCAAATTAAAGGTGACAACCAACCGCGCAACGTCACTGAATAAGATACATACGTGCCGCAGACCGTCGATTCTACCTGGTACGTCACCCGTTTCTCAACTCCTGGGATTGCCAGCATTCTCACACTGAGTAACTCACAGGGACGGACACGCTCAACAAAAACCCGGATGGGAATAGGTAGCCAGCGCGTGACTACCTTGTAAATCAATCCCGGTTTGGCAATCAACCCGCTGGGGACATTGGTGCTGGCAAGTAGAGGATGCCAGGATACATCGCCAATATTGATTAATTTTTGCCAGAGGACATCCACCGAAGCAGAACTAACGGCGCGGTAAGTCCGAACCAGGGAAAACTTAAAGGAAAAACCCTCTCGACCAGCGATAAACTTTAAGGAAAAATTGAGAATCACAACACTCCTCCTCGCACCAAGTCTTCAAGGGAACTTATTACTTTAATCCCTGGGATCATTAGGTAGCATCCCCCTGTAGGATATTTCGATAGCCTGTAGACGCTTTATTCAACTTGCTGCTTGGGTTCAGCAGACCCGATTTAAGATAGGCTGTAAGTTCCCCTGCGATCGCATAGAGTTGAGTGCTTTGACCCGATCAAAGCGGCTCACCCTCACCCCGAAAAGCAAGCTGACGTGGTACAAGCGATCGCGCCCGTACAAGCCGGTATCCTGGGTGAACTCAGGCGAACTTCCATCCCGATTTATTCAATTCAATACCTTTTTTCTTTCCCAACCGCTTTTGTGAACAATATTGACTTGAGATTATGACAGCTTTTCAGACGGACGTAACTACTTCTGCTAAGGTTTTGCCCCCAGATGACTCGAAAGCTAGGGTCAGCCAGTTTATGCAGCAGCTGCAAGACCAAATCTGCGAAGGTTTGGAACAACTGGATGGAGTTGGGAAATTTCAACAAGATGCCTGGGAACGAGAAGAAGGCGGCGGCGGTCGTTCCCGCGTCCTCCGCGAGGGCGCAGTTTTTGAACAGGGTGGCGTTAATTTTTCTGAAGTCTGGGGTCAACAGTTACCTCCGTCGATTCTGGCGCAACGCCCGGAGGCGGCTGGGCACGGCTTTTATGCGACTGGCACCTCAATGGTCTTGCATCCGCGCAATCCCTACGTCCCGACGGTTCACCTCAATTATCGCTACTTTGAGGCAGGGCCAGTTTGGTGGTTTGGCGGTGGGATCGATTTAACCCCTTACTACCCATTTGCGGAAGATGTCGCCCAATTTCACCGCACTTTAAAGCAAGCCTGTGATGCCCACCACCCAGAGTACTACCCCACGTTTAAACTTTGGTGCGATGAATATTTTTATCTGAAGCACCGCCAAGAAACGCGGGGCGTTGGAGGACTCTTCTTTGACTATCAAGATGGTCAAGGAGCTTTGTATCGCGGCCCGCACGCCGATGGACCAGCAGCTGTTTACAGCAACCAAGTGGGTACGCCAGAACCTCGCAACTGGGAAGATTTGTTCGCTTTTGTGCAGCATTGCGGTCAGACATTTTTACCGGCTTACGTTCCCATTGCCGAGCGGCGGCAAAAAATGGAATATAGCGATCGCCAGCGGAATTTCCAGCTTTATCGTCGCGGTCGCTATGTGGAATTTAACCTCGTCTACGACCGAGGCACCATTTTTGGTCTTCAGACGAACGGGCGCACTGAGTCAATTTTGATGTCTTTACCGCCTCTAGTTCGCTGGGAATATGGCTATCAACCCGAACCGAACACCCCAGAAGCCGAGCTATATGAAACTTTCTTAAAGCCACAAGATTGGGCAAACTGGACACCTCTCTCGGAATCGCCGGTCTGAGTTAGACTACGGGAAAAATCCCGCTCTCATCGCACCCGGTTGATATACTTGCCCATCTTTAGAGGTGAGTGTCCGTGCTTCACATCGACCAGAAAACATACACGACCCAAAACGGCACGAAGATTATCGTTTTGACACCAACAGGACGGCTGGATATCACCACAGCTTTGCAATTTCGCGTGAAATTACAAGAGAGTCTTTATACACTCAGTCGTCATGTGGTCGTAAATCTTGGGAGAGTGAATTTCATTGATAGTTCTGGTCTCACCTCATTGGTGGCAGGGATGCGAGATGCGGACAAGGTAAACGGGAGTTTCCGCCTTTGCAATCTGCTTCCAGCCGCCAAGGTGGTGCTGGAAATCACCATGATGGATTCGGTATTGGAAATCTACGAGAACTGTAACGACTGCTTCAACCCCCCGGATGCCCCTGGAACCATCTTCTCCCCTAAAAGAGGAGGCGATCCCTTTTTTCCGGATATTGAAGCAGAGTTGTGAGTAACACTGGAATCTTCTACCTGTATGATTCTGAGTGCTATCTTAGTGGGCGATCGCGCCAATCCAGTCTGCTAGAAGCCGAATTTAATGTAATTTTTTTCAAGCTTTGCTTTAAGATTAGGCGAGCTGAATTTTTGGTAGCTCTAATCTCTAAGTTAGAGTTAGACTACTGAAAGCTCAAATCATGGGAGCAATCGTAGTAAAATGCGGCTCCTATCTAGATATTAAATATAGACGGAGCTTCCGGAGCAAGGAGGTCTTGGTGATTCATATCGATCAGAGAACACATACGACTCAAGACGGGACGACAGTCATCGTCTTAGCCCCCACTGGACGCCTGGATATTACAACCGCATGGCAGTTTCGTCTGAAGTTGCAGGAATGTATTTCCAAACTCAGTCGCCACGTAGTTGTGAATCTCGGTCAAGTTAATTTTATTGACAGCTCTGGTCTAACATCCTTGGTGGCAGGAATGCGAGATGCTGACAAAGTAAAAGGCAGTTTCCGCATATGTAACGTCCATCCAGAGGCAAAACTCGTTTTTGAAGTCACCATGATGGATTCGGTGTTTGAAATTTTTGAAACCGAGGAAGAGGCTCTTGAAGGAGTGCCTCGCAGCATGGTCAGCTAAATTATTCATGAGTTATGCAGTCAATCGTCCTTAACTAAGGACAAAAGATTTCAAATTGCTAGCTCAGCGGAAAAATCTTCGCGCTTAGTGAAAATATAGGGGCCAAGCAGTGCCCCCCAGATGGCTCTGCCTGTTTGGGGGTCAATTCCCTTGTCATAGCTTCTAAATTCTTGATGCCGCGCCTCAAACCCTAAAGAAACCTGGTAAGTTTCTTCTTGATAGGTAAAACAGCAGGGGGCATCAGTCGCGGGTGCGGTAGAAAAGTTATAGGTATTTTGAGCTAAGGGTTGCTGAATGACGGCGAGGGTACAGCCGGGGAGAAGTTCCATCTGTTCTGGTGTAAGCGTCTTCAGCAAGGCTGGATTTTGACCGGCACCTCTGACCCGATCGGGATCTTTCAGCATATAGTATTGCACCATCAGCGAGGCTTGAGAGGTGTCGCTGTGGCGCAGGCGCAGAATCCGAGGACGATAGGGACGATCCAGTTGCAGGATGTTCGCTTGCTCTGCAAACAGGGTGAGGCTATCTTCTGCAAACAGCGGTACGGGTCGCAGCCAAAGGCGGAGGTTTACGTACCAAGCGGGTTCTCTTGTCGCTTGTTCTGAATTCTCAAATTCTCCAGCTATATATTGAGCCAGGAGCGTTAGTTCAGGAGAAAAAGTCATTGGGAATGGCTAATCGATAATGGGTAATCAGCAATCGGAATTTAGGATAAGGAAGGCGTATCTCTAACTTCTAAGACCCTTTTCCCAATTACCAATGAATAATTTCTGCGATCCCCGGCATTGTATCGCCGGGAGTCTCTACAAGACATTGCCTTGGCAAAGGTGTCCAAAAGCTGTGACAATGAGTTTACATCGCCCTCAAACTTAAAATTTTCCGGTGAATAACGTCCGCACTGTATCAGACACCAAAAGAACTTTCTATACCCTACACACCCGCCCCATTAACTCCATCTACCGGCGGGTGGTAGAAGAGTTGATGGTGGAAATGCACTTGCTTTCGGTCAATGTGGACTTTCGCTACGACCCCATTTATGCATTGGGCGTGGTGACATCCTTTAACCGCTTCATGCAAGGCTATCGACCAGAACGAGATAAAGAACCGATTTTTGAAGCCCTCTGTCGAGCAGTCGAGAACGAGCCGCAACAGTACAAGCAGGATGCCCAGCGGCTGGAAGAATTAGCCATGCGTCTGGGTGGGAAGGATATCGTTGCCTGGTTAAACCCAACGGCTCCTAGTCACGGCGCTGATGACTTGCACGCTGCTGTGCAGGCGATCGCTAACAATTCTCCGTTTAAGTACAGCCGTTTGTTTGCGATTGGTTTATTTACGCTGCTGGAAGTAGCAGATTCCGATTTGGTAAAAGACGAAAAGCAGCGGATTGAGGCGCTCAAGCAAATCTGTAATGCCTTAAACCTGCCAGAAGATAAATTACTCAAAGACCTAGAGCTGTATCGCAGCAATTTGGAGAAAATGGCTCAAATGCAGCTGGCTATGGAAGATATGCTAAAAGCAGATCGAAAAAAACGCGAGCAACGTGGGGATAAAGGGGTTGTGGTGGCTCCTCCCAATAGTTCTCCAGAATCAAGCGTTGCTCCAGGCACTTCTCAAGACTAGGCAACTTGTGTTGAAGCTGAGAAAGCCTTCCGTATGATAGCGATCGCTCATCCGATTCCCTTTTGATGGGCTAAACATCCGTAAGTGGTAATGGGTCTTTAGTCATTTGCCAATAGTCATTAGCAACAAACTAATGACTATTGGCAACTGATTTAAGGGTTCGCTTTCTTGAGCTTTGTAGATTACCAACTGCTCTCCAGAAATGAATTTCGGTTTGGCATCTCGGCGGTAAAAATGCAGCCTCCCTTCGCAGCACTTCTCCCAGCTTTCCGAGATATGCACCAAGTTGAAAGATTAGCCCGGAACTTGACTTCCGGGCTGGTTTGGCAGCTGACTCAGAAGGCGGTAAGATAGGAGTTCCCGTACATATCCGCGTCTGCGATCGTCAGCATCTGTGGATGCTTTCGCCAAAGAGAGCTATTGGTTACACCCAGATACTGCCGATGTAGCCTTAAACCAACGCTTCTAGGCGCTGGATAAGTTGTGGGGCTGTCAGCACACCCTCAATGCGCTCAACTACCTGACTATTTTTAAATAAAACCAACGTTGGTAGGGCGTGAATTTGATATTGGCTCGCCAAGTTTGGATATTTATCCGTATCAATTTTTACAACCTGTAACCGTTCGTTCATCTGGGCGCTTACCTGCTCCAGAATCGGGACCATCATCTGACAAGGACCGCACCAAGTCGCGTAAAAATCCACCAACACTGGCTTTTCAGACCCAGACAGTAACTCTTGGAAATTGTTGAACTGCTTTTTAGTTGCCATGCGATCAAAGTGTTTTCTGCTCTTTCACGACAATCGTAATCTTTTGGCGTATTGATTCGTTCAGTCCGAGGTACGAATCGACCTAAGATCGTTAGCGCAGTTAAATAACCGCGTTCATAACGGATCGAGAGGAATTTATTGATGGAAGCATTGCCAGAGAGCCAGCAAAGATTGCGCGGACAGGTTGCCATCGTTACCGGCGCTTCACGAGGAATTGGTCGAGCGATCGCCCTAGAATTGGCATCTGAGGGAGCCAGTGTAGCGATTAACTATGCCAGTTCTAGTGGAGCAGCCGAAGAAGTCGTGAGTGAAATTACCGCAGCAGGCGGTAGTGCGATCGCCCTCCAAGCAGACGTATCCAAAGCCGATCAAGTAGACGCCCTCCTGAACACCGTGATGGAGAAGTGGAAGCGCGTTGATGTCTTGGTGAATAATGCTGGAATTACCCGCGATACCCTGTTGTTGCGGATGAAGCCGGAAGATTGGCAAGCCGTGATTGACCTTAACCTCACTGGCGTCTTTTTGTGTACGCGAGCTATCAGTAAGGTGATGCTGAAGCAACGCTCCGGGCGCATTATTAATATTTCATCCGTTGCCGGTCAGATGGGCAACCCCGGTCAGGCAAACTACAGCGCTGCCAAAGCGGGAGTGATTGGGTTTACGAAAACCGTCGCCAAAGAACTCGCCACTCGCGGCATTACAGTCAATGCTGTTGCCCCTGGATTTATCGCCACCGATATGACGAGCAATATCAAATCAGAGGAAATCTTAAAATTTATCCCCCTCGGTCGTTACGGTCAACCAGAGGAGGTTGCTGGTTTAGTTCGATTCCTAGCCGCCGATCCGGCTGCCGCCTATATCACGGGTCAAACGCTCAATGTGGACGGCGGTATGGTGATGGCATAGCGACCATAGCGGCAGAGGACTGTGAGCGTAGTGACGCTCTCCTCGCGGTCGGAGTGGGAAAGAGAGAGGCCGACAAAGAATAACATCCATCACTGCTTACTATGGAGTTAGTCTTGCTCCCTGCGAGGGAAACTATGCGAATTTCTTTTGAACGGACTGGCGGCTTTGCTGGGATGCGCCTGACAAAAGTTTTTGACACTACGACTCTGCCTGCAAATGAAGCAAATCAGCTGCGCCTCCTGATTGACGCAGCTGATTTCTTTGATTTGCCTGCCGCGATCGCTTCCAACACTCCCCAACCCGACCGCTTTCAGTACAAGCTAACGGTGGAAGAAAACACTCAGCAACATACTGTTTTAGTGAGTGAATCCGCCGTACCTGGAAACTTAAGACCGCTGCTGGAATGGCTGATGGCAGCTGCACGCAGAAATTAAAAATGAAGAATTGCCTCTTCCATTTTTAATGCACGCATTTTTAATTTAAATCACTCCCACTTCTTGCCAACCTTTGCGGACTGCATTCTGCTCCTTGGAGCCTTCGCCGTAGAGTTCTCCAGCGACTGTAATGAGAGTATTCGCAGCCCGTTTAAAATTCGCTCTAGAGCGCAGGCGATCGCGTAAAGCGATATACCAGATTTTCCCTGCCTTTTCCCAAGCGTAGCCGCCTATTTCCACTGCTGCTAAATAAAAGGCACGGTTGGCAATCCCTGAGTTAATATGCACGCCTCCGTTATCTTCCAGCCCTTTGTAGCGGTCTTTATAAGTCGCAGGCTGGGGGTCTTTGCCTAGCACTGGGTCGTCGTATGCTGTCCCCGGTGCCTTCATTGAGCGAATCCCAACGCCCTTAACATTGGCGGTAAACAAACCTTCCCCGATAATCCAGTCAGCTTCTTCGGCTGTCTGATTGAGAACCCGCTGTTTCACCAGGGAACCAAAGACATCGGAAAAAGATTCATTCAGAGCGCCGGATTCGCCGTAATAGATTAGATTGGCTTCATATTGGGTGACGCCGTGGGTTAGCTCGTGACCAATCACATCAATCGCCTTGGTGAAGCGTTCAAAAATCTCTCCATCCCCATCACCGTAGACCATTTGGTCGCCGTTCCAAAAAGCGTTGTCATACTTCACGCCAAAATGAACCGTCGAGTCCAAACGCAGCCCTCGATTGTCGATGGAATTCCGCTCGAACACCTGCTCGTACAAGTCATAAGTTGCACCCGATCCGTCGTAGGCTTCGTTTATCGCGGCATCTTCGCTGGGAGGATCGCCTTCACTCCGCACCAAGGTGCCTGGTAGATCGTTGCCATTTTTAGCATCAAAGATGGTACGACGCTTCTCTCCCGCTGATGCTGCGAACGAGATATTTCCCACTGTCAAGCGCCGTCCGCGAAACTGTTCTGACACGGTTAAGGTTTGAAAAGCCCATGCCCGCTGCTCAGGGTTGCCATTCTGGAGAACCTCCTTCAGCATATGAGGAGGAACGATACAACAAATGGGATGAAGTCTATCGCAGCAAGGTTGCAGCCCTACCGCTCTTTTTTTTGGTGAAGGCATAAATTATTTCCTTTGTCAAGGACAGAGCATCAAAAAGTGGATGATAAACGCATTCAATCCAATCCGCTCTAGTTATCGAGAATTCGGCAATTTCGTTACAAAAAGTAACTCAAACGTGCCATTGATTGCTCTAGCTGTTTATTATGTACCTCCCCCATATCAGTCGAGGTGAGGACTCTCATCCTCTCGGATTAGCACTCTGTGCCAGTGAGTGCTAAATTGACTAATGGAAGCGCTCTGAAAACCTAAAACATGGCAAAAATCGTTGCATTTAATGACGAATCGCGGCGGGCACTAGAGCGGGGCGTGAACGTCCTGGCAGACGCCGTTCGCATTACGCTGGGGCCGAAAGGGCGGAATGTCCTTCTAGAGAAGAAGTTTGGCGCACCCCAAATTGTGAACGATGGTATCACCGTTGCCAAGGAAATTGAATTAGAAGACCCCCTGGAAAATACAGGCGCTCGACTGATTCAGGAAGTGGCATCCAAGACGAAAGATATTGCGGGTGATGGCACGACGACAGCGACGGTTCTGGCTCAAGCGATGATTCGTGAGGGCTTGAAGAACGTAGCGGCTGGGGCAAATCCAGTGAGTTTGCGGCGGGGAATCGAAAAAACGATCGCCTTCTTAGTGGAGGAAATTGTAGCGATCGCGAAACCAGTGGAAGGTAGTGCGATCGCGCAAGTGGCAACCGTCTCCGCTGGTAACGATGAAGAAGTCGGCAAAATGATTGCCGAAGCGATGGATAAAGTCACCAAAGACGGCGTGATCACCGTTGAAGAATCCAAATCGATGGCAACGGAACTGGATGTCGTCGAGGGGATGCAGCTGGATCGCGGCTACATTTCTCCCTACTTCATCACCGACTCCGAACGGATGGTGGTGGAATATGAAAACGTCCGGATTTTGATGACGGATAAAAAAATCAACTCTATCCAGGATTTGATTCCCGTCTTGGAAAAAGTTGCCCGTTCCGGTCAAGCTTTGCTGATTATTGCCGAAGACATCGAAGGAGAAGCTTTGGCAACTTTGGTGGTAAATAAAGCGCGGGGCGTACTGAATGTAGCCGCCATCAAAGCGCCTGGATTTGGCGAACGCCGCAAAGCGATGCTGCAAGATATCGCCGTTCTCACTGGCGGTCAGCTAATCTCAGAAGAAGTTGGTTTGAGCCTAGATACCGTCTCTCTGGAGATGCTGGGAACTGCTCAGAAAATCACCATTGATAAAGAAAACACCACCATTGTCGCTGGTGATGCCAAGACGGCAGATGTGCAAAAGCGGATTGCCCAAATTCGCAAGCAGCTAGAAGAAACGGATTCTGACTACGACAAAGAAAAGCTGCAAGAGCGAATTGCTAAGCTTGCCGGTGGTGTCGCCGTCATCAAAGTGGGTGCGGCGACCGAAACCGAACTCAAAGATCGCAAGCTGCGGATTGAAGACGCCCTCAACGCGACCAAAGCTGCGGTGGAAGAAGGTATCGTTCCAGGCGGTGGCGCGACGCTGATTTACCTGAGCAAGAAAGTTGCTGACATTAAAAATAGTCTGGACGCCGAAGAAAAAGTCGGTGCTGACATTGTGGGCAGATCTCTAGAAGCTCCCCTGCGTCAGATGGCAGATAATGCCGGTGTCGAAGGCTCTGTCATTGTCGAGAAGGTGCGCGAGACTGATTTGAATATCGGTTACAACGCGGCTACCGACACATTTGAAGACCTGATCGCCGCTGGGATTATCGACCCTGCGAAAGTTGTACGTTCGGCGTTGCAAAATGCCGGTTCGATTGCCGGGATGGTGTTGACCACTGAAGCCCTGGTTGTCGAGAAGCCTGAGAAGAAAGCGGCTGGTGCCCCCGATATGGGCGGCATGGGCGGCATGGGCGGCATGGGCGGCATGGGCGGCATGGGCATGATGTAGTCCATTGTTCGCGTCCCCAGCGCCCACAGGTTGAAACCTGAAGCTAAAAACACAAAGCCCACCTTTGTGGACTGAAAGAAAAGCAGCTTGTCTCAAACGGCAAGCTGCTTTTTTGTAGCGATCGCTCATTGTAAGAGTGTTACAGTATTGAAAAATTATAGGGTTCAAACCTACTTAACTGGGATAATTCCTCAAACTTCTGTTTAATCAGCATTTTAGGAAAATTTTCAGTAAAGACTGTTACTTTAGGTAAATCATCGGGAATCTTATATGAAGGGAGTTCCTTAGATATTTTTCTTTCAGTTAAAGGATTAATTTTAACAATGCTAGTCTTTTTTCTTCACGGAGTTGCTACACGGGATGTTAAATATGGAGATAAATTGAAAGGTTTTATTACAGAAGAGTTTACCAAAAGAGGTGAATTACTCCCTCACTTTTATTATAGTTTTTGGGGCGATGTTTTAAATGATGTTGGGAGGATGTGGAACTGGATTCATCAAGATTTACAGGAAGTTAAAAAGGAATCTCAAAATTTAGATATTCAAACCATTTTGAGGTATCAACACTTTAGACAAGGCTTTCTATCTGAATTCGTTGGAGATGCTTTCACCTACCTTAATCAAGAACGGGGCGTAAAAATTAGAGAACTGATTGCAGATCAACTAGAGGACTTTATAAGACGTAACCCTGAAGAAACTGACCTTCATATTGTTGCCCATTCCTTGGGAAGCGTCATCTTATGGGATAGTTTGTTCTCCGATAGATTTGATTCTGATGATGCGGCGTTTCATATCCGTACAATGATTAAAGGACTAGGTGATTCCACCTCCAAAAGACAAGTTTACCTAAGGAGTATTACCACAATGGGTTCTCCTATTTTATTCTTTAACACCATGTTAGGTATTACTCCTAATAAAGTTAAATGTTTTGCTAAAAATTATAAAAACCAAGGTTTGAGATGGATTAATATAATTCATTCCTCTGATATTATTGCCTATCCGCTTCGGACAAGCTTTAACATTAATTCGTCTGATAACATATTTTTACAAGATGAGTATATTTTAGATCATGCTAACCTGGCGGAAAATACTGCCTATACTGTCGGTCAAGTGGATGCAGCCTTAGCTTTAGGAGTTGTTGATGCTCATCACTGGTATATGAATTGTTCTAAAACAGCTAATTTAATTACTGATAATATTTTATCTGGTAAAAATATTATGTATGATGTTATATCTCGCTTAAAAAAAATACCTGAAGTTAAAAATGTTTTAACTCCAGTAAACTATATCTTTGATAAAAAATTACTGCATCTAAATTTTAGAGATGGTAGCGGTAGTATACAAATGTATGTTAATTTTGCCAATATACACCATGTTTATATATTCGATACTAATGAAGATCGCAAATTTGCAGGATATTTTGGGTGGAATTATGCTAATAGTTTTCAGGAAGAAATTGAATTAATTAAAAGAGAATTTTGCTGAATAAAGAATAGATAAAATTCTAAAATAAATACTGAATAGGAGTAAATGCAAATGACACAAAGACGCCCCCAGCCTGCGGAAGTAGTTACACAATACAATGTAGACGAAGACGATGATAATTCTTTGTTTGAAGACTTTTACGATAAACCCGGTAGTCTACCAGGAACAATTTTTATTAATAAAAATTCTCCGCCACCCAAAATTATCTTAATTGACTACAACGAGGCAAACCGCATCTGCATGCCACTTGAGACCCCAGCAGCGTGCGCTAGCTATTTGGATACCGAGTCGGTTTCTTGGGTGGATGTGTTGGGCTTAGGAGATGAAGAAATTTTGCGAGAATTGGGACAGGTTTTTCATTTACATCCATTGGTTTTGGAAGATGTGGTAAATGTACCCCAGCGACCCAAAGTGGATGATCAGGGAGACCATCTGGTGCTTATTAGCCGGATGGTGATGCCTAAAGAAAAAGGCACTGGCTTCTACAGCGAACAAGTGAGTTTAATTTTGGGGAAACATTATTTGCTCACTGTGCAGGAGGAACCACTGCGGGATTGTTTTACACCCGTGCGCGATCGCATTCGTCACAATAAGGGCACTATCCGCAAGCGCGGTGCCGATTATTTAGCCTACGCACTGTTGGATTCAATTATTGATGGATTTTTTCCGGTTTTAGAAGTTTATGGTGAGCGAATTGAAGACTTAGAGGAAGAAGTTATCGCCAATCCTACACGCAAGACTCTAGACAAAATATATCAAGTTAGGCGCGAATTGTTGGCACTCCGTCGCGCTATTTGGCCCCAGCGAGATGCCATAAATTCCTTAATTCGAGATGGGAGTCCTCTTATTTGTGAAGAAGTCCGAATTTATCTAAGAGACTGTTACGATCATGCGGTTCAAGTAATGGACATGGTGGAAACATATCGAGAACTATCCTCTGGGTTAATGGATGTTTATATGTCCTCGGTTGGTAACAGAATGAATGAAGTTATGAAGCTTTTGACTGTAATTTCCAGTATTTTTATTCCCCTCACTTTTGTTGCTGGAATCTACGGCATGAACTTTAATACAGAAAAATCTCCATTCAATATGCCGGAACTAAACTGGTATTTAGGCTATCCGCTTTGCTGGGCATTGATGATAGCGATCGCATCTGGTTTAATTTACTTTTTCTGGCGGCGCGGCTGGTTTGATAATTTTTCCACAGTTAAGGATGACTAGCATCATGTTCATAAATTACTTTTCTTATAGCCTGTAATTTTTTGCTAAAAATTAATGGGAGACAAAAATTTTTGTTTTTAATTACTTAATTTTAAAGTACAAATAAGTAAGTTTCTTTTTTTCAAAAAATAAACTTTGTAATTAAAAACTTTCCCCAATTAACAATTACCAATCACTAATTACTAATTTTGGATGACCGCAATTTATTCATCTTGACTGTCTACATCATCTGTGTCACCTACATTTTATACCGAGTTTTTAAATCGGTAGATAGAAATCAAGTGATAGTCCATCTCGATCGAGAATCCTTAAATGGACAACTGGAAGCACAAAATCTAAGAGATCGCGTCGATATCCAATTTAAGCTGGAAAAGCGATACCAACTAGATCGACTGCGCGAACTATCGATCCAGATTGACAATAAATCTGCGGAGCATTCAATTGACGTAGACTGGGATCGCAGTTCGCTGACAGATTTCGACGGGCGATCGCGGCGAGTGATTCGCCTGACGCCCAGCATGATTCTGGATCTCTCCCAGCGTCAAGTTTATAGCTTCATTGGATCTGGAAAAATTCTTAAAGAAAAAATAACTGTTGAAGACGTTCTCCAGCGCGACTTGCAAACCGATGTTTTGAAAATCTCAGCGTCCCTTTTTGATCCATCCAAACTCAAAAAACTCTCTAGTCCTGAGAGTACGCTGCACTTTTCTCTAACGCTGGTGCTGCATTTATTTAGGTCTACGAGTGAGACGGGCAATTCCGTTACTCACATTTTGTCTTGTGACTTTACAGTTAAAAAAGCTCCTTGGACAGATGTAATGCGTTGGAATCCCAGAGAAACAACTAAAAAATAAAAATTGAGAAATTCTTAAATTTTTATTTTTGTTTTGGGCACTGGGGAGGCTTTACTTTCATCCAAGCCCCGTTACCACAGTAGGGGACGGTACAGAAAAAGCCCCTACTGGTAACGAGAAAAAAAGCTAGTTTCTAATTTTTAATGGTTAAGCAATGTCTTTGACTGCGTATTGCGCTTCGCAGCGCAAACCAGTGGCAATTCTAAAAAGTTCTTGACCTGTGTGCAGGTAGCCTTCATCATAGTTGAGCGTAAAAAGTTCTAACTCTTCAATGCCATCTGCTACTTGATTGAGGCAGTAGTAAAGGTGAACTGCTGCGCCAGCAACATTGGCTGGATTAGGCAAAGAACGAAAAGCCAGCTGAGCTTGTTTGAGATAGTTACGACACTCTTTCAGGTAAGCCTGAAATTGTTCCATCAGTTCATCATCAAAAGGATCGGCTGAAAGTTGGTCTAGTTGGTCTGCCAGAGGATTGAGAATGCGACAGATCAAGCGATTGACCGGCACATAGACTTTCTGAAGCCATTGCTCCAGTTGTTCGTCGGCATCTATTGCTGTCTGTCGATGCGCGTAGTATCGGTTTTCAGCGTTGGCTTGCTGTTGTCGATGCGCGTAGTATCGGTTTTCGGTGTCGGCTTGCTGTTGCCGCTGCGATCGCGCCGAAGCATCGGCTTGCTGGTATCGCTGCGATCGCGCCGAAGTATATGTCGCTGATGATTCGGCTCGTCGCGACGGATGATTGTTAACAGATTGTTCGTGTCTCAGGCGATCTTTGAGCAGCATCTGGTCATAAGACTGCCGCTGTTGAGGGTCGCCCAGTATTTCGTAAGCAGCATTAATCCGGACAATTTGCTCGTGGTTCGCTGTTTCGCGATTACCATCTGGATGAAACAGCTTCACTAGACGCCGGTAAGCTTGCTTGATCTGTACCGGAGTCGCTGCGGGACTAATATCAAGGGTGTCGTAGTGAGTGGAATCTGTCATGGAAATAGCTTTCTGTCAGAGGCATGAGTCATTAGTAGGTAGAGGTATGACTAATGACTCATAGCTCATGAGCTTTTAACTAATGACCACTAACAGTTACTGTAGCGTCAACCCAGCACAGCTGGCACTCGCGGTTCTGGATCTTGGAACAGGGGTGTACTTAAGTAGCGTTCTCCAAAGCTGGGCTGAACCATGACAATCAATCGTCCCTCATTTTCGGGGCGCTGAGCGACCTTGATGGCAGCATAGAGGGCAGCACCCGTGGAAATGCCGGAAAGCAGTCCTTCTTCACGAGCAAGACGACGACCGTAGGCGATCGCATCATCATCTGTCACTGCGATTACCTCATCAATCAGCTCAACTTTCAGCACTTGGGGAATAAACCCAGCACCGATGCCCTGAATTTTGTGGGGGCCAGGGCGTCCGCCGGACAACACTGAGCTACTGATGGGTTCGACGGCGATCGCTTTAAAACCCGGTTTCCGTGGTTTAATCACCTCTGCCACACCCGTAAGCGTGCCGCCAGTGCCCACTCCAGCGACCAGGATATCCACCTGCCCGTCTGTATCTTCCCAGATTTCCTCAGCAGTGGTTTCCCGGTGAATCTGGACGTTGGCTGGATTGCTAAACTGTTGCAGCATATAAGCATTAGGCGTGCTGTCAACAATTTCTTGCGCCCTACGAATGCAGCGGCTCATCCCCTCAATGCCAGGGGTCAGTTCCAGTTCTGCTCCATAAGCCCGCAGCATCGCCCGTCGTTCGGTACTCATCGTGTCTGGCATTGTCAAGATCAGCCGATAGCCCCTGGCTGCTGCCGCCATCGCTAGAGCAATACCTGTATTTCCAGAAGTCGGTTCCACTAAAATTGTTTTGCCTGGGTGGATCAACCCCTGCTCTTCTGCCGCATTAATCATACTCACCCCAATGCGGTCTTTGACCGAGGCAGCTGGGTTCATACCCTCCAATTTCACCACGATCCGAGCCAAACAGCCTTCCTCTTGGGGAATGCGGTTCAACTGTACTAAAGGCGTCCGACCGATTAATTCTGTAATGTTTTGAGCAATCCGCATAGATTTTAGTTTTTTTCTTGGTTATGAGGAGTCAGAAGTCAACATCAATCATTAAAAAGTGCAAAATTAAAAATTAAAAGAAGTATGCTTCTTTTTAAATTTTTAGTTTTCAATTTTTAATTTTTAAATGTAATACATGATGTCTAGCTGACGCCTAGAATCCCGTTTTTCTGCTAAATCTTGAAGCGTGTATCCTTGTAAGACCGAATTAGCTGTTTGATGCACTTCCTGCCAGATTTCCTCTACCACGGCACTTTCTACCGTTTTGGAAGTGTTGTTGTTCTCAGAAGGTTTGGCATCCAATCCTTCCAGGCAACTCACAACTTCTAAGAGCGTAATTTTCCAAGGTTCCCGCGACAGCAAATAGCCTCCCTTTGCTCCACGTTGGCTACGCACTAAACCGCCACGCCTCAATGTCGCCAGCAGCTGTTCTAAATATCGATCGGGGATATTTTGTTGAGCCGCAATCTGCCGAATTTGTAACGGTTCGTTGTCGTTGTAGTGACACGCTAGCTCTAACAGAGCCAACAGCGCATATTCTGTTTTACAGGAAAGTTCCACAAGCTTGAGATCGAGTGTGAGGGATCGTCTATTCCAGTATACCCCGGTTCTCCACCGGAGTTTGCCGGTTTAAGCATTCGGCAATAAAAAAGCCCCGCTAATACGGGGCATAACCGGGTTCGCAAAATTTACGACACAAAAGCTGGGAGCAGGGGATCAAGGGAGAAGAGGGACAGAGGGAGTAATCACCCCTTACCCATTACCACCTCTCCTAGCAATGTGCGGGCTACTACTTCCGTCTCCCTAGAAGCTGAACGTTGTTCTGAGCGTGCCAATAACGGCATCTTCGTTATCGTTGTTTTGGTTGGGAGCAGTAATCCAGATAATGCCGGGAGTCACGGAGATGTTATCCGTCAGCTGGTACTTGTAGAATCCTTCGAGGTGATAAGAGAGATCGTTCTTAATCCCGACTGGGCTGCCTTGAACTTCAAGACCTGCCAAGTAGGGTTCTACACCTGCAAAAATTCCCAGGATATTCCCCCGCTTACCCAAATCGGGGAAAGCCACACCTAATCCGTAGTACCAGACCTCGCCTCTGGTGCTATTTTCAACCGCGCTAATATCAGTCTTACCAACAAAGCCGCTCAGGGAGAATCTGTCGCTCAGTCGTAAGGCAGCCTCAAGACCATAGGAGTTAGTGATCAGTGCGGTATCCCTAGCCAGTACTAATGGAAACCGAGCGCCTGTTCCAGTTGCAAGAGTTGGATCGTTAGCTCCGAGAGTACCTGTTACCGCCCTAGCTTCAGCCGAACGCGGACTTCCACCAAGGTCGAAAATCCCATCACCCGCGTTATGGTAGCCGTGGACGTAGGTTGCAGCTAAGCCCAAGCGATCGCTAACGGTAAAGTTGAGTTGGGCGAGAGCAGAATAGTCCCCGCCGAACAGGCCAACCTTATCAGCAGGGTTATTCCCATTATCTGCCAAGTAACCCAGGCTCAATGAAGTAGGACCGAGAATCGGTGCTGTACCTACACCGAGCCTGATCCCGATACCGGCACCGCCACCGATTCGATAAATAGGACTCTGCTGAGCAAAAGTTGAGAGTGCTGCGGTACCACCGTCTCCGTCATAAAAGTAAGGGTTGAGGACGGGAGCGTAGTCGGCATGAATTCCACCGGCAGCAGCAATGTATACTTTGGAAGCCCCAAAGGGGAACTCATACGCTAGCCAGTCTAGAAAAATATCGTTGTTGTTACCGGGATTCAGGTCAAAGGTCTGGTTGCCCTCGAATGAATCATTAGGTTGAGGTGGAAGCTTTGAAAGAAAAGGTGTAGTGTTACCCGCAGCAAGACGAGTGTGCAATACATCTCGACCCGTGAAGCTGGTTTGGAAGTCTAAACGAACGCGATCGCCAAAAATGGTATTGGTGTCCTCGCGATCGCTAAACTCGTCCGTGATGGCGAAGATCGCTTCACCCACCAGTTTGGTGGTTGTCGAGAACTGATGGTTTTCTAGGAACGTCACCCGTCCTTCCAGGTTATCTACCCGCGTGCGGAGGGTTGCCAGTTCTGCCCCAAATTCATCGATCAGCCGCTGAAGTGTGGCTAAATCTTCTTTGGTAACAAAATCTGCTGTAGACGCGGCAATTAATTTCTCGATTTGCAGCAAACAAGCGTTCAAACCCGCCGCAAATTCATAACGGCTCATTGCCCGGTTGCCCCGATAGGTGCCATCCGGATATCCTGCTATACAGCCATAGCGCTCTACTAGGCTTCGCAGCGCTTCGTATGCCCAGTCTGTTGGTTCCACGTCTGACAGTTGGGAGACGTTTGTGACTTGGCTTTGGGAGTTATTTCCTTCCTGGCTGTAGCGATTAATTTGTTCTAAAACGCTGTTGTTGCCAACCGTATTCCCTGCTGGAGCTGTTTGAGCCAGCTTTGAGTCGGCAGCTGGCATCACTGGTACAGATGTGCCTTCAATCGTTTCTACCCCTAGTGCTTGAGCTGAGTCGGCGGTTGCTGGCTCCTGGCTGGGTGCGACTGCCAACTGTTCTGGCGCTTCCGTCGCAACAACTTTCTGCTCTAACTCTGACTTCTCAGCGGTAGGTGAAAATCCAGGGATTGAGCTGACTGTTGGGGTTTCTGGCGCAGTAGCGAGCGCTACTGGCTGCAATTCTGGTAGTGCCTCTACCGTTTGGGGCTGAATCACTTCTTTAGCAGCAGGCGTTTGTGCAGCGATCGCTGCCGATGAAACCACCAATGCTGCCCCCAAAACTGCTGGGCTGAATACCAGCGATCTCCAGATAAATTTAGCCATCTTTCCTCTTTTCCTCACACACACCTTACTTAAGAAAGATTTACATCCTTCTTAATTTTTCCTGTCATCCTACCACAGGCTAGAAATGTCATTAGGTAATAAATCATACAAAAAAGCCCCGCATTGAGCGAGGCTTTACTGATTTCATTTCACAATATTGGGCAAACTGGATTAACCCAACCACCTAAATTCTGTGTTACTAGAAGCTGAACGTAGTTCTGAGAGTACCGATATAGGAGTCGTCGCCCTCCCGTTGGTTGGTACCCGTCAGCCAGACGACGCCGGGAGTCACTGAGATGTTTTCCGTCAGCTGGTACTTGTAGAAAGCTTCAATGTGGTAACCTCGATCATCCAAATTTCGTACCCTGTTACCCTCAAGTTCCAGATTTGCAAGATAGGGTTGGGCACCTGCGAAGATACCCAAAACGTTGCCCCGCTTACCTAGGTCAGGGAAGGCTAGGCCTAGTCCGTAACTCCAGATTTCACCATCCCCGTCACCAATCACTCTGACGTCGCTATAAGAGACAAAGCCACTGAGTGAAACTCTGTCACCCAATCGGAAAGCACCTTGTAATCCGTAGGAGTTACTTACCACGGGAGACGCAGCAAGAAGACCCCCAGTTAAAAAGTCTCCGACGTCCCCTGGATTATTAGCCAAGGCATTACCGACCACACCTTCTCCGCGACCGATATCGAATATCGGGTTGCCAGTGTTATGGTAGCCGTGGACGTAGGTTGCAGCCAAGCCGAAGCGATCGCTGACAGTAAAGTTAAGCTGCGCCAACGCCGAATAGTCGCCGTTGAACAGACCAAAATCGCTACCGGGGTTATTCGCGGAATCATTATCTGCTAAGTAGCCCACAGTTAATGAAGTTGGACCGAGAATCGGCGCTCTACCTACACCCAGTCTCAGACCAGCACCAGCACCGCCCCCGATGCGATAAATGGGGCTGTACTGAGCAAAGGTTGAGAGCGAGCCGTTACCGCTGTCACTCACTCCGTTATAGAAGTAAGGATTCAAAACAGGGGTGTAGTCGGAATGGCGTCCTCCAGTGGCTGATATGTAAACTTGGGAAGAGCCAAATGGGAACTCATACGCCAGCCAGTCTAAGCCAATGTTATTGTTATTTTCGTCGCCGAAGCCGAGGTTAAAAGTCTGGGTTCCCTCCGCTGTTGCAATTGGAGCATCATCAATACCATCACCATCTCTATCGCCGATAGGGGTACCAAAGCCGAAAGCTGCGAGGTTCCCTGCTGCCAAACGGGTGTGCAACTTATCTCGACCTGTAAAGCTGGTTTGCAAGTCTAAACGGACTCTGTCGCCGAAAATGAGATTCGTGTTGTCGTCGTTATCCCCAAATCCATCAGTGACAGCGAAGATCGCTTCACCCACCAGTTTGGTGGTTGTCGAGAACTGATGGTTTTCTAGGAACGTCACCCGTCCTTCCAGGTTATCTACCCGCGTGCGGAGGGTTGCCAGTTCTGCCCCAAATTCATCGATCAGCCGTTGCAGCGTTGCCAAATCTTCTTTGGTAACGAAATCTGCTGTAGACGCGGCAATTAATTTCTCGATTTGCAGCAAACAAGCGTTCAAACCCGCCGCAAATTCATAACGGCTCATTGCCCGGTTGCCCCGATAGGTGCCATCCGGATATCCTGCTATACAGCCATAGCGCTCTACCAAGCTTCGCAGTGCTTCGTATGCCCAGTCGGTTGGTTCCACGTCCGACAGTTGGGAGACGTTGGTGACTTGGCTTTGGGAGTTATTTCCTTCCCGACTGTAGCGATTGATTTGTTCTAAAACGCTGTTGTTGTCAACTGTATTTCCTGCTGGGGCGCTTTGAGCCAGCTTGGCGTTCGTCGGTGCTGCCATCGGAACCGACACGCTGTTGTCTACGCCTAGAGCTTCGGCTGAGTTGGCGGTTGCTGCGTCCTGGATGGGCGTTGCAGCCACCTTAGCTGGCGTCTCTACTACTGGCATTACAGGTACAGACGTGCTATCGAGCTTCTCTACCTTTAGTGCTTCTGCCGAGTTGGCGGTTCCTGCATCTTGTATCGGCGCTACTGCCAACTGTTCTGGCGTTTCAACCTCAACTGCACTCAGCGCTTCGGCTGATTTAGCGGTTGCTGAAAACACGGGGGCTGAGTTAGCTTCCGGGGCTTGGGGTGCAGTAACCAAAGCCACTGGCTGCACTTTCGATAGGTTTGCCTCAGTCGTTTGGGGCTGAATCACTTCAGAGGTTACGGACTTTTCAGCAGCGATCGCTGCTGAAGAAAGCACGAGTGCCGCTCCCAAAACTGCTGGACTTACTAGCAGAGATTTCCACATTAATTTAGCCATCTTTCCTCTTTTCCTCACACACACTTTTTCAGAAAGATATTTCAGAAAGAGTGACAATCCTTCTTGATTTTTCAAGTCATCGTAACACAGATTGGACGGTGCCACCACCTCACCAGCGCCTGAAATGATTGCTAGAGCGCTTATTGAGATTTTTCGTGTTATTTTTCGGATGACCTAAGTCACTCTTTAAAAATGACTTGCGCCCTATCAAAGTCTTTTGTTGTCAACCCATCGCTATCATCTGTTGTCAGTGTTAGCGTCACCTTATTGTACAAAATTTCTCGTAGATGATGCTTTGTTTCTATTGAGATGCAGCAACAGCAACTAATTTGTTAATCTGGGCGATCGCTTCTCCAAACTTTTTTCATTTGCTCTTCTACTGCTTCCCTGGCTAACTTGATAGCTGATGAATGCTTTGTTAATTGCCAGCTCGCTGAGTATCTACGCCATCGCCTTCCTGAAAAAAAGCCCCTAAAAAACTATCCGCCCCCACGGGAAGCGTTTTGGTATCACCATTACACTCAATGTGAGGGCGGTCTAGCGGGTCTTCAAATTAGCACCAGACTGTCGGAAGGAACTCCAAATACCAGCCTAGCTCTTTCAGCCTTTAGTTAATCCCACTAGGGGATTAAAACCGGCTTTTAGAGAACAGCTCCGACGCTCAGCCGGTTAACGCTAATTTGATGACCCATAAATTTACTACTATCACTCATGGGCATCACCTCCTTGTTGCCTGAACGGTCTAATTCTCAAAAGGAGTAGGGGAAAAATCGCTAAGGATTCATTCCCTTCATTTAGATTAGCACAGGCTAGAGCAGATGTGGGCTGGCTTGAAAAAAAATACCCCGCGAGTGGCGGGGTATCGTTCAATGAGGAGTGCTGTAGGAGCGGGATCGCCCCGCCCATGCTGAGTTAGAGAAAATTAACTCAATATTTCACTCCTGACATTACAATGCGTTACCGCGAGGCAGAACCTCTTCAGGGAAGATAAAGTTCTCGTGGGGTTGATCCTGAGGAGCCATCCAAGCCCGGATGCCCTCATTGAGGAGAATATTCTTGGTGTAGA
>NZ_JAMPJZ010000019.1:0-78017 GCF_039961835.1 Trichocoleus sp. ST-U1 | reverse complement strand
ACCTCAGTCTGGGTGTGGCAACTACGTACTCTGATCAACCCCCTGCTAGTAGGTAGATACGCTGGTGCCGAGGCAGTGGGATATGTAGCCCTAGCCATCCGGATCATCGACATTCTCAGTTTCGTAAAAACCGCAACGTGGCGGATTTCCATTGCCACCTTGGGGCGCTTGCAGGGAGATCGAGAGCGGTTACGCAGAGCTGTCACTGAGGGCATGGGTCTTCAGATATTAGCTTTAGGACCCCTACTCGTAGTAGTCAGCTGGGCTTTGCCTGTGCTTATTCCATTGGTGTTTGGCGATCGCTGGCTTCCTGTAGTGGCGATCTATCCTTATATCGCCTTGAGCAATCTGACCAACTCCATGTTTAATATGCATTCCTCAACCCTCTACGTTTTGCGGCGGAACTGGGAAGTTACAGTTTTTCACATCGTGTATATGGCTCTTTTTGTAGGAGCAGCATTCGTGCTGTTACCCCGCTTGGAATTAGTGGGATACGGCTGGGCTGAGGTGGCGACTTTAGCGAGTTATATTGTCATCCACTTCTACCTAGTGCGGGACATTGGCAGTCCTGACTATCGATTGGCTGGCTTGTGGTGCGGGACTTTTGGAATAGCTTTGTTTGCCTACCAGTTAGGATGGTGGGTAGTTTTGGGCTTAGTAGTCGTGGCATTGTTGCCCAGTACCCAGCAGAAGCTGAGAGATTATATTAAAAGTATCAAAGGAGTAAAGCAGGAAAAATCATCCGAAGCTTAACGCCACCTTCAACAAAAACTGCATCATCCTAGAAACTTGTCAAAAGTCATTTTCTCCCCCCTCACCCGACTGAAAAGACCTAGACTTGAGTTGAATTCTAGATACTTTTACCACCCTCTAAAGTCGTGAATCCACTCCTAAATTTCGCTGAAAAGAGATTCTCGGTTCTGGCGCTGCTAGTGTTCTCAGGATTATTAAACTTTGCCAGCTTAAACAATGCGTCGGAGGGAACAGCTGGCTACGCTGTTTATGTTCCTTCCGTGTTTGACAAGATCATATCGCTGCTACAGTTGGGAGTCTATGCGGGGACAATTTTTTTTATTCTTGCCCGGTTCAAAAGTGTTGTTCGTCCAGCTTTGAGAGACGTTTTCTTATGGGGTTTAGTCGCAACGATTGTAATCTCATTTTTTTGGTCTGATTTCCCGCCTATTTCTAGAAAAGCTGGCATCAATGTGTTACAAACAACCTTGTTTGGACTGTATTTTGCTTCGCGCTATACCTTGAAAGAGCAAGTACGCATAATAGCGTGGGCGCTGGGTATAGGAGCAGTAATTACCGTAATGTACACCCTAGTTTTTCGGGGAGGTGGAATAGAAAGTGGAACTCATGCAGGAGCTTGGCGGGGGCCTTTGTTACACAAAAACCTCTTGTCTCGCCTGATGCTGGTACCAGCATTGTCTACCTTACTTGTGGCTCTGAACGTTCGCAAATATCGTTACTTGGTATGGGGTGTTTGTGGTATTTGCGTTGGCGTGATTGTACTTACAACTTCAAAAACTGCTTTAATTATCTTCTTGACTTTGATAATTCTCTTGCCTTTTTACAGCGCTTTACGGTGGAGCGACAACTTAGCTATTCCCTTCTTCATTACATTGATATTAATCGGTGGAAGTCTAGCTACATGGGGCGTGGCAAGTTGGGATAACTTGCTGTTTAGCTTAGGCAAAGATCCTACCCTCAGCGGTCGTACAGAGATTTGGGATGCTGTAATAGAAAAAATCTGGGATCGCCCTTGGTTAGGCTATGGTTATCAGGGATTTTGGCTGGATGGAGGGGAGTCGGAATATGTTTGGCGTGTACTTCGCTATAAGGTATACCACGCTCACAATGGCTTTTTAAACTTGACGGTTGATCTCGGCTTTGTAGGGATATTCTTTTTTGGGATTAGTATTATTTTCACCTATTTTAGAGCCATAAAATGGGTGCGTTCCACTAAAGAACCCGAAGATTTATGGCCGATAACCTACGTGACGTTTTTACTAATGTATAACTATACCGAAAGTACAATTGTAGAACCGCACTCTCTGTTTTGGATATTGTATGTATCAGTAACCTTATCATTGAAGCGCCTCCCAATGTCGAATATTAGGTCGTTTGAGACGGAGGAAAGAAAAGAAGGATTAGTTGAAACAACGTAGTAAGGTTAGCAATAAATTTACCAACTTTTTCAAGTAACCCTTCCCTTAACTCCTCCCCAGAGAGCGGGAATTAGGGAATAGAAGTATTTTCAACCTCAAATAAAAATGTCTAGCATAACAATTTTTCTTACTTCCCTATATGGCGGTGGCGCTGAGAGAGTCCTCGTTAATTTGGCTCGTGGTTTTGTCGAGCAAGGCTTAAGCGTAGACTTAGTTTTAGTTAAGGTGGAAGGACCTTATCTGTCTCTAGTACCGCCAGAGGTGAGAATTGTGGACTTGAAAGGTAAGCGGCTGCTATCAAGTCTCCCCGCCTTGGTACGCTATCTGAAAGAAAATAAACCTACAGCTTTGCTTTCGGCTTTGGAAGATACGAATATAGTAGCTTTGTTGGCTCGAAGGCTGGCTGGTGTATCTACAAGAGTGGTAGTGAGCGTACATAACACCCTGTCTCAGGAGGCGCAAAACTCTAAGCAGCTGAAAAGGCGAATTGCACCTTACTTGGTACGCTGGTTTTACCCGATGGCTGATGCAGTTGTTAGTGTGTCTCAAGGGTCGGCTGATGATTTGGTGCATCTAGGATTAGCAAAAGAACAAATCAAAGTTATTTACAACCCAGTTGTTACCCCGGATCTGTTCAAAAAAGCCAGTGAACTTGTGGAACATCCTTGGTTTGAGCCGGGACAGCCTCCGGTGATTTTGGGTGTGGGACGCCTGGAAAAGCAGAAAGACTTTCCTTCTTTGATTCGCGCCTTTGCTCAAGTGCAACAACAGCGTCCGGCGCGGCTGATGATTTTAGGGGAGGGAACGGAGCGATCGCAGCTTGAAGCTTTGGTGCAGGAATTGGGTATAGCATCGAATGTGGCTTTACCTGGGTTTGTGGCAAATCCCTATGCTTATATGGCATCTTCAGCAGTATTCGTCCTATCTTCTTTATATGAAGGATTGCCTACTGTACTCATTGAGGCGATCGCTATGGGAACCAGGGTAGTTTCTACCGATTGTCCTAGCGGGCCAGAAGAGATTTTAGCAAACGGAAAGTACGGTCAGTTAGTCAGTGTTGGAGATGTCAAAGGTTTAGCAGAAGCGATCGCGACTACCTTAGATAAGCCTTCTGACTCGGAAGCACTGCGGCTAAGAGCTGATGAGTTCGCCCTGGAAAAGTCTGTAGCACAGTATCGGCAAGTATTGGGTATTGATTCATAGGCATTGCTGTGTTCTTCCCAAGCTTGCTGCTATAACTGTCACTACTCAAACCAGACGCTCATAACAACACTAAAAGTATGAACAGCAATCCTAAAGTTAGTATCGCCATTAATAACTACAATTATGCTCGTTTCCTATCACAGGCAATTGATAGCGCCCTCAGCCAAACCTATCCCCACGTCGAGGTAATTGTGGTGGACGATGGTTCTACTGACAATTCACGAGAAGTTATTGCCAGTTATGGCGATAAAATTCTCCCGGTGCTAAAGGAAAATGGGGGACAAGCTTCAGCTTTCAATGCAGGCTTTGCCGCGAGTAAAGGAGATATTGTTTGCTTTTTGGATGCTGACGACACTTTTGTACCTGAAAAAGCAGAAAAAGTAGTAGAAGCATTAGGCGATCGCCCAGATTTAGGTTGGTGTTTCCATCCTCTTAAATTTGTGGACGAAAAGTTAGTGGAAATAAATGATAAAAAACTTAAAACCAGTCCCGATTTATTCCGCGAGTACGATTTGACACAGTTAACGAAAAGTGGCAGATTCTATAAAAACTTTCCCTACCCCTCTACCTCTGGTCTCTGCTTGAAACGGTCCCTCTTACAACAAATTCTGCCAATGCCGGATAAAGCAGGAAGCACTTTACTCAATGATGCTTTTTTAATTTTTAGCTCATTAGGGCTAAGTAAAGGTATCGTTTTGGATAAGGAATTAAGTCTTTATCGGGTACATGGGAAGAACGCCAATGCTATCGGAAAAGAGACTAAGGGGAAATCAAAAGACTATCAGAAGCGAACCGCCAAGATCAATATCCTTTTAGGCTATTGGATAGGAGTCAAATTCCCATCATTTTATGAGTTTTCTAACCACATGATGGCGACAGGAATGGGTGTGTATCTCCGGAATGGAGAAATGGATGCGGAGTTTAAAAAACTTGTTAAAAATCATCTTGCTACCGTAAAACCGATAGATAAACTAAAAATCTATATTAGAGCTTTCTATAATTTTGTAAAAAATCCTAAATATTAAACTTAAGCAATATAACTTCTCGTACACCATCAATTTACTAGGAATGAAATCGGGAATGAACAGAGACTTACACAAATAATTTATTGGGGTTCATCTGTGTTTATCTTTGGTTATAAATTATGAAAATACCAAAATTTATCGCTTTGACTGGTTTGCCTATTTTGGTGGGAATTATTGCTGCGTGTGCCACTAGCAACCAACAACCGCAAACATACAAAAGCCTTGGCATAGCATCTGTAGCCGCAGCACCCATCTACTCGATCGGGGGAAATGGATATCGCTGGGCTAACGTTTCTATAGGTGGAGGTGGGTTTGTTACAGGTGTCTACCCCCATCCTTTAGAAAAGGATCTTGTTTATATCAGAACTGACGTTGGTGGTTTTTATCGCTGGAATGCAGCAGATAAAAGTTGGATTCCTTTAAATGACAGCTTTCCACTTGCCCAAAAAACTTATTACGGGGGAGAAGCACTAGCCGTCGATCCAAATGATGCGAATATTGTCTACATGGCGGCAGGCAAATACTCCCAGTGGGAGCCGAAGGGGTCAATTTTCAAGTCTAGCGATCGAGGAAAAACTTGGACTAAGTTGAAGATAGACTTAGGGATGGACAGCAACTCCGAAGAGCGGTGGGCAGGAGAAAGGTTAGCTGTCGATCCGTCTAACTCTATAGTAATCTTTTTTGGTTCGCGGCACGATGGGTTGTGGAAGTCGTCTGACGCGGGGGCGACATGGGCTAGAGTTACTTCTTTTTCCCCGAATCTGACAAAAGGAATTGGAATTTTAGGCATTGCGTTTGACAAGCGATCGCCCGGTTTAGTCTACGCAAATGTCTATGGAGATGGAATCTATAAATCTACTGACACGGGTAATACTTGGAGCAAAATCCAGGGAAGCCCGACACAGGCACAGCGAATGGCTGTTTCCAGCAACGGTATTCTCTACGTTACGCACAAATCAGGAGTTAGCAAATATGCTGGTGGAACCTGGAGTAACATCACTCCAGATGGCAAGCCAGCGTTTTTCAATGCCTTGGGTGTTAACCCAACGAATCCCAATCATTTAGTAGTATCTTTAGGTCAAATAACTAGCAAAATCCTCTATAGTTCCTTAGATGGGGGAGCGACTTGGACAGAAAAAAAGGCAAATATAAACCACACGGTTTCTTGGTGGCATGATGCCATGTTTGAATCGTGGGTTTCAGCAATTGAATTTGACCCGAAAGTGCCGGGAAAAGTTTGGTTGACGAATGGTTCTGGAATTTGGCAAACAGACAATATCAACGCCAATCCGGTGACTTGGGCTAACTATCAGCAAGGACAAGAAGAGATAGTCGCTTTCGCCCTAGCTGCACCTCCAAAAGGTGCTGTGTTATTGAGTGGTGTAGCCGATGTAGACGGTTTCAATCACAACAATGGGCTTAATTCTTATCCATCGAAAAGGATGGGCGGTATCGGACCTTGGCCTCAGCATACTTACGGTATTACCTACTCCGAAAGCGACCCGTCGCGGGTGGTGCGGGTTGGTGGTGTGGAGTGGGAACCAATCCACAATGGCGGAACAACTTCGACAGACGGCGGATTGACTTGGAAGAAGTTTGGGTCATTTCCCTCAAAGGCAATGCCGTTGCGCGTAGCTATATCGGCAAATAACCCAAACAATTTTGTCGTGACTCTCAGTGAGGCTCAGCCGATACAGACAACTGATGGCGGCGCGTCATGGAGTAAAGTGTCGGGGCTACCTAATGGGGCTAAAGGCCCCTGGTATTGGGGTGAGCCGTTGGCCGCAGATAAAGTAGATGGCAACACGTTTTACTATTACAGCGAAGGCAAAGTTTATCGCAGTACTGATAGGGGTGAATCGTTTCAGGTTGTTAACTCATCGATTAAAAGCGAGTATTGGGCAGATTTGTGGTGCAGGCTGAAAACAGTTCCGGGTGTGAAAGATGAGGTGTGGCTTAGTCTGGATTGGAATGGTTTGTACCGTTCAACAGACGGTGGCAAGACGCTGACTAAGCTGCCTTCAGTAGAGAGGGCGCATTTGTTTGCCTTCGGGAAACCGCCGGATGGCAGCACGACTCCGGCACTTTATCTCTATGGAAAAGTTGCTGGTATGGGCGAGGGAATTTTTCGTTCTCTTGATAGAGGCCAAACTTGGACGAGCATTGGCTCTCAAGAGAATCCTATCGGTGGTGAGCCAAATGTGATGGAGGCGAGTTGGCAGCAGTTTGGGCTGGTGTTTATCGGTACCAATGGTAGGGGCATCTACTACGGAAAACCAGATGGTTCCTCTGGATAGGCGGCTTCATCTTCCACGCGGGCGATCGCACTCCGTCACTGAAAGTTTGCTTTTTCCCGCTCCCAGCCTCCAACTTGAAACGCCTGTGATGAGGCTGAGCCTCATCGCAGGCGTCAGCTTTTTTAATTAACTTTGCCTTGTGTAGCGTCCCATCAGTTCTACAGCCTCGAAAATATGACCTTGCTACGGATAAAGCTGTAGGGGCACAAAAGTTTGCGCCCCTACAATCGTTACGTTTTATTTGAGTTCCGCAGGAGGCAGAGCCTCAGGGATGACAAGGTGTTTTAAGTCGAGGGAACCAACCGTTTCCGCAAGGATTCGGCGCGGCGCTTGGCGGTGCCATTGTCAGGCTCGTGCTTCAGCGCTTCCTCATAGCTTTCCAACGCCTGAGCGGTTAACTTCTTCTTCTCGTAAACATGACCCAGATTATTGAGCGCCGTGACATAATTTGGAGCTATTTTCAAAGCTTCTTTGTAGTTGCGAATCGCTACGTCGTACTGCTCTTGGGAGAAGTAAGCAAAGCCTAAGGCATTGTAGATAGGCGCGAGGTTTTCCTCTTCGGCATCCTCAGCTTTGAGTGCTTTTTGAAGCAGCGAGATTGCCTGAGTGTAAAGTTTTTTATCTAAATAGATGCTGCCGAGTTCGTAAAACTCTTGGGTTGTGCATTTGTCGTTTTGCACCTTATTTTGCAGCCGAGAGAGGACACTTTCAACTTTGCGGGTTTTGAAAACCTGGCGCACAACTGCCCAACCGGCAACGGCAAGCAGTACCAGCAACAAGGAGAGATAAAAAATTGCCAGAGAGTTATCCATTGCCCTTCAAATACAGAGATTAATTTGCTTTCTCTATTCATTATGGGACGTGATTGCGGCGGAGGTGGATCGCCACAGGTGCCCTATCGGAAGTTTTCTAAAATCGGTTGGTATCGCTCTGGGGGAGTCCCCAATACTTCACCCGTTCTTGTAGCCAGCCTTCTCGTTTCCAACGCGCGATCGCATCATTTACCCGTTGCCGCAATTGATTGTACTGCAACCCTTTGGGCATTACCACGGCTAGCGGCTCCCCCGACAAGCGTACCGGCAGCAGTCGGTACTGGGGATATTCCTGCACCCAGCCGCTGAGAATGCTGGCATCGGCGGCGAAGGCATCGGCGTTACCCGATTCCAGGAGCGATCGCGCCTGTTCGTAGGAATCGACGCCAATTAGCTGAACTTGGGGGATCAGATAGCGCACCGTAGAAATCGTATCCGATCCTTTCAAAACGGCGACTTTTCTCTGTTGCAGATCGTTAAGCCTTTGTAAGGATGCGTCCTGAGTGACTACAGCGGTGCCGTCTAGGTAGTAAGGAATGCTGAAGTTGACCAAGCGATCGCGCGAAGCATTTTGTGTCACCCTCGCGATCGTCAGATCGACCGTTCCATCCACCACTACCGAGAGCCGATCTCGATTCGCCACCGGCTGCAACTTTACCGCATCGGGTTTATCTAGGAGTTCTGCTGCCAAACGCTGGGCAATGTCAATTTCCAGCCCTTGCAGTTTGCCTTCCCCATCCCGAAAAGCCAGGGGACGGACATTGTCTTTCACTGCAACAATTAGGTAGCCGCGCTCCACAATCTCTTGTAGCTCGGCAGCAACCGCTAAGTTTGGCGTTTTTATACTAGCAAAGAGCCAAAGAAAAAACATTCCCAGGCACCGCCTGGGAACGAGGCTGGCAACAAACGAGTGGCGAGCTTCATTCATCCCACCCTCTGGGAAGGACAAAGCCCTACATCCTTCATCCTTTACCCTTGAGCCTGTGTAGCGAGTTGCAGCACTTTGTCAAAGCCAGCGGGATCGAGAACAGCCATCTGCGCCAGCATCTTGCGATTAATCTGGACATTTGCCTTTTTCAATTTGCCCATCAGCTGGCTATAGCTAATGCCGTGCTGACGTGCTGCGGCGTTGATACGGGTGATCCAGAGGCTGCGGAAATCGCGCTTGCGCTTCTTGCGATCGCGGTAGGCGTTACGCAGCGCCTTCATGACCTGTTGATTGGCTGTCCGGAACAAAGTTGAATGAGAACCTCGGAAGCCTTTGGCTAGTTTGAGAATTTTTTTGCGGCGTTTGCGAGCAACGTTACCGCGTTTTACCCGTGTCATGGCTAATTATTAGTTGTTATTGATCGGTGGTCAGCAGTCATTCGTCATTCGTCATTAGTCATTAGCAATTGACTAGAGACTCATCATAGAAAGCAAATTGCTTCCTTACAAATAGGGCAGCATCAAGCGCACATTTTCTTCATCGCGTTCATGCACCAGAGCCATTTTAGAAATCCGCCGTTTCCGGTCAGAACTCTTGTGCTGTAGCAAGTGACTTTTGAAGGCTTTGCGGTGGACTATTTTGCCGCTGCCGGTGGCTCTAAAACGCTTTGCCGCTGCTTTACGGGTTTTCAGTTTAGGCATGGATGGTCTTTAATTCGACACAATCTATAAAGTTAGCACTATTTAGGCTAATTAGACAAGTTATAAATTTCAAATCTAAGGCAGAATCATAGGATTGCCGTTTGAAATGCGATCGTCAGGGAGAGATGCAATGAGTCTAGAAAAGCTCACGATAGGAACAATTGTCGAACAAGCTTTGCAGGACGGATATATGACGCCATCTCTAGCACAAGAGATTGGCAGCATCTGCGAAATTTCGGAAATTTCTGTTGACGACTACATCGCTTTAGATCGCTTATTCGGGCAACTTTTAACCGATGAAGCGATCGCGATTCCCGGAAAACAGTTTATCAATGTGATGGAAGCATTGGTGCTAATAGAAGCGAGCGTGCAGGTGCTAAAAATGGAAGTAACCAACCCTTGCCTTCTGGATCTGGGAGAGATTGCTGCTTATGCGCTCAATCGACTGCCACCCCTCTATGCCACCACTGAGGAAGGCGCTAGCTTTCAGCGTCAGCGTGGCAAGGAGGAACTTCGAGAGTTAATTACCCAGAAAGTTAAAGAAGCGATCGCGCGATCGCCGATGCCAGGATGATTCGGCTGCTCGCCCTTCCCCTGAGTGTATAAAGTGTATACCGCTAGCTTCGCCTTACTGAACCAGAATCCGTCCGGTGTAACCCGATCCGTTGTAGCGTTGAAGTACATTTTGGGCGATCGCTTCCGCCTTCCCAACCTCTACCAAAGCAACGCAAGCGCCCCCAAACCCAGCACCCGTCAACCGTGCGCCGAATACGCCACGGGTTTCTTGCAACATTCTCACCAGCGTATCCAACGCCGGTACGGAAACTTCGTAATCGTCCCGCAAACTGGCATGAGAAGCATTCATCAACTCGCCAAAGCGCTCCGCAGAGACTCCCTGTATCGCCTCCAGCACCCGGTTATCCTCTGTAACCACATGAAGAGCGCGACGCCGCAGCGGTTCGGGTAAAGACTCTACAGCTTGCGGATCGGTGATATCTCTGAGCGCCTTCACTCCCAACAACCGTGCTGCTTCCTCACAATCAGCGCGTCGTTGGTTGTAGCCACTTGCCGCCAGGGTACGAGGTACGCCGCTATCGATTACCACAACTTCTGCTCCCTTTGGGAAAGGAAGAACTTGACGTTCCAGCGTGCGCGTGTCCAGAAACAGCATCGAATCAGTGTCAGCAAGACTCGACGCCATCTGATCCATAATTCCGCATTGTACGCCAGCATAGTGAATTTCTGCCTGTTGTGCGAGTTGGGCGATTTGCACATCATCGAGAGTAAGTGAAAGAAGCGATCTCAATCCTCTGAGAGTCGCCACTTCCAACGCCGCACTGCTAGACAAACCCGAACCAATAGGAACGGAGGATGTAACATACACGTTAACCGGCGGGATAGTGTTACCTTCCTGCTCTAAAAGTCGGATACACCCAAATACATAACTTGCGAAACTAGACGGCGTATGAGTGCTTTCTAAAACGTCTACTTTTTCGTCAAGTTCCGCAGAGTAAAAGTGGTGCTGTTCATCTTTGCTAAATCCCAATTGTACCGTTGTTTTTTGGGGGATAGCTGTTGGGAGGACAAATCCATCGTTATAGTCCGTGTGTTCGCCTAGTAGATTTACTCGTCCTGGTGCGCTGGCTTCGACTTCTGGTTCTGTACCGAATACTTGTTGAAAATTCATCATGGTTTGTTGAGAGAAAGTACCTAGCGATGTTTATAATCGCAACTTCTGCCCCCCTTCAGAAGAAGGAGGGCAGAAATTGCGAGAGCTTTTATCAAACGAAGTCTGTCTTCGCTGACTGTCGAGAGGCAAAGTTTCGGGTCTTTACAAATAGATTTCAAACCGGCTGAGAAGCCTTTCCTAACTATATAGACTCAGGATTCAGTTGAATCATCTCCCAAGTCGTATAGGTTCCAACTGGACTCCAAAGCACATAGGGGAGTAATAAAAGAGCCGATAATCCAGAAATCGGTAATACAAACAATGCTAAAAGAACCCCTAAAATAACGCCCGATCCCCCTAATAGCGTACCGACTGTAAGGCTGCGGAGTCTGAGCGTGGTAGGAATGTAAGCGACTGTGACAATTTCCAAGAGTAGGTAAAGTGCCATCAACAACCAAGTTTTGAGGCTACCTGGATCTTGTTCCCAAATTATGGTTGCTGATAAAGCTCCGCCTGCAAAAACAATCGTCCAGATAAACGGAATCAGAGGCTCAAAGACAAGCCAACTAGGTCGGGTCAAGTTTTTGACCCATTGAGTATCGCGCGGTCTAAACAAGAGACTTCCTAGCGCAACGAATAAGGTCACGCCCCCAATAATCATCATTGAATTAATCATTTTTTTACCCTCTGCGATCGCCTAGCGTGCCAAATGGTTTATCGCTATACTTGCGCTCCCGATTGAGCTGAAGCAACCTGTACAAATCGATCGTGTCAATTTCAAGAATGACTTTAATCAGTCTTTGGTGTGAGAGTGTGGGTAATTTTGACTGTTATTAGCTTCACAGCACCCTTTATCTATCAAAAGATAGATTCAAAATTTCAATCCATTCTAGATATAGAACTTACAGTTTTTTCTACTATTTCTGTGGTGGTAGATGAATCTCATAAATGAAGGGAGTTTAAATAAAGTATTGATTATGCATCTCCCTTAAGCCTGGCTTGTTTTATCTAAACCAAAACTTCATAAAGTCTCAGTAGAACTACTTAAACCCAGATCGACCGAATCATCGGGTCTTTAGGGGTTTTTTCGTTTTTCAGGCTCTTCAAAATTTATTGTTTTGATAAAGATTCAGTATAACTACTAGCATTTTTCTAAAAAAATATGTGAAACTTTCATGACAAGCGAAAACACTCTAAAAAACCTGGCGATCGCCAGATTACCAGCCTAAGTAATTTCCGCAAATATTTATCGCTTCTGTTGAGCGCCAAAGATACACAGTTGCCCTTGGTAAGACAATTGTGGCGATCGCACTTTGGATCATTTCCAATATCAAAATTAAGCTTTACGGAGGGAGGGTTATTTTATGTCTATTTCAACTACTTGGAATAAGTTATCAATGGCTGTTGCCGGTGCAACATTGATTGTAGGAACATTTCATTCGGCTCCTGCGAACGCCATAACATTTAAATTTCAAGGGGATGCTGAAGACGCTGGCTCAGTTGAAGGCAGCTATACCGTCGCCGATGATATCCTCAAAACCTTAGTTAGCGATGTACGGATACAAGCTCCTTTCCTACAGGTAGAGAATCCTTTGGATTTTTTTTCCTTTACCGTGAATGGCAATAACATCTTCAGTGGCAAGCCATCATACTCATCTTTAACATCTTTAATTCCGGTAAATGGAGTCTTTGCTTTCAGGGAGGTTTTGAGACTAGATGTTATAGATGATCGGGGCCTATTTTTCGCCTTTAAGCTAGATGTCGCAACCGCTGATGAAGGACTGATAGAACCGGTTGACCAGTGTTTAGTTAAAGAATGTCAAGGATTTCTGGGTTTTGCCCTTGGAGGTGGAATCAACTCTCCACCAGGCGTTATCGGAGGTGGCTTTGTTCCGCATAAACCTGTGAATGATGTCGAATCCGTACCAGAACCAACGGCAGCGATCGCGCTAGGTGTGATAGGCGCTTCCATGCTAATCCGCAAAAGAAAATTATCGTCCTCGCCACACGCCTAAACTAGATTTCAATTAGCAATATTTGCCAGAATTCACTGCTTTGCTACAGCTGGCAATCCCTAAGAATTTGGCAGATTCATGACGATTGCATAGGCAGTTAAAAGCACCGAGTTTATCAATATTCAACTTTACTGAGGCTCGTTTTATGTCTACTTCAACAATGTGGAAGAAATTGTCAATAGCTGTTAGTGCAGCATTTTTGGCTTTGGGAACAGTTAATTTGGCTCCTGCGAACGCCATAACATTTAATTTTCAAGGGAATCTTGATGGAGACTCAGTTGAAGGCACTTACACCGTCGCCGATGAAATTCTAGACTTATTAGTCAGCGATGTACGGATAGGAAATTATCTAGATGTCAAAAATCCTTTTGATTTTTTCTCCTTGAGCGTGAATGGCAATAATATCTTTAGTGGCAAGCCATCAGACTCATCCTTAACATCTTTAATTCCAGTAAATCAAGTCTTTGCTTTCAGAGAGGTTTTGAGGCTAAATGTTAAGGAGACAAATTTGGACTTTCAGCTAAGTGTAGCAACGGCTGATCAGGGGCCAAGAGAACCTGTTTCCCAGTGTTTAGTTAAAGAATGTCAAGGATTTACGGTTTTTACGGCTCCAGGCGTTAACGGATACGGATTTGTTTCCCATAAACCCGTGAATGTTGTCGAGTCCGTACCAGAACCAACGGCAGCGATCGCGCTAGGTGTCATCGGCGCTTCTATGCTAATCCGCAAAAGAAAATTATCGTCCTCGCCACAGGCCTAAACTAGTTTCCAATTAGCAATATTTGCCAGAATAAACTGTTTTACTACAGTCTGCACATTCTGGCAAATTTTTGGTAATTGCAAAACAAGTAACTCCTCTTGTCGCTAGTCACTCCATTTCAAAAGAGAAATAGCTATGAAATTACACTTGAGCATTCCCACAGCATTGATGGGCTTATGCCTCAGCTTTTTGGCAGCGATAGAAGTGCAAGCTGCCAGCTTCACCTTTACGAAAATTGCGGATACAAGCGATCGCTTCAGTTCCTTTCTGTCATCTCCCGCCTTAAATAATGCTGGAACCGCCGCCTTTTTGGCTGGACTAGATACAGGGAGCATAGGTATTTTCACGGCCAATGGCTCCACAATTACCACGATTGCCAACACCAATAATTTCTTTAGTAGCTTTCGTACTCCTCTCTCCATTAATGATGGAGGAACCGTCGCCTTCAACGCTGTCCTAGCTCAGGTAGCCACAGGTATTTTCAAGGGGAACGGAACAACAACGCCCACTCCTATCGCCCTTGCTTTCCCTCAATCCGACTCGAATGGTGTTGAGTCACCCTGGATTGATGATGACGTTATTGTAGCGAAGGACTACTTTAGCGATTTTTATTCGCCCTCGATTAATAATGCCGGAGTTGTAGCTTTCATAGAGAGACTTTACCGGGGCGAACGTATTCTCACCAGCGAAGGAAAAGTTATCGATACTATCTTTTATGGCAGCGTCAATTCTCCCTTCATCAATGATGAAAGAACTGTAGCCTATAGAATTGAAAGTGGGAATCCTAGCACGGTAATTGTTACGAGTAACGGCACTACAAGGACTATCGTTGCCAGCATTGGAAATAATTATCCTGAGGATTCTGGCTTTGGTTCCCCTGCCCTCAATAATGTAGGAAACGTTGCCTTTTATGCTCCCCCGGCTATTGATCCAAGCAATGATTGGTATACTCCGCCAGAGCCATTTGTGGGAGGAAAAAATGAAGCTTTGTTCGCTAGCAACAGCAAAACAACAACCTTAATTGCAGACACGAGCGGCTCCTTTAACGGCTTTCTTGGCGTTCCCTCAATTAATGATGTGGGAACCATTGCCTTTTTTACTAAACTGGATGCAGGCGGGACAGGGATCTTCACTGGAGCCGATCCCCTAAAAGATAAGGTAATTAGTACTGGTGATACTCTATTTAGTTCCACCGTAACGTCCCTTAGTTTTTCGCGGGAAGGATTAAATAATGCTGGTCAGGTGGCATTTCTTGCCAGTCTTGCGGATGGCACTATGGGCATTTTCCGCGCCGATCCGGGAGTGTCTAGCGAACCGCCAAAGGATGTTCCAGAACCCGCTTCAGGTTTGGGTTTACTCGCATTGGGTGCTTTGGGTGCTGGTTCAGTGATGCAGCGTCAACAGAAACAGCAGATCGACGACTAATTATAGATAGAGATCGCATTCCACTTTTACCCATTCCCACTTGCAACTTCTACAATTTTTGAGAAATGGCTTGTATGGCTACCTTCCGAAAAACACTTTCAGCCTTCGTCTTCAGCACAGCCTGCTTTTCCTTATCTGCACTGATAGTACCTAAAAGCGTGCAGGCTGCTACATTGACTACATTAACTTTTGATGAGCTGCCGACTCAACCAGCGGATGATTTGAGTTTTAAGGGCGTTACATTCGACTTTAAAGTAAATGGAGAAAACTCAACTGCTGCCACCTACAATGTTGAAAGAAAATTGAATCTCGGAGGTTTGTTCGGCGTTGAAGAAGCATTTTATTTCCTTGATTTATCACCCCCCGTCTTAGAGATCGGTGCGCCGGGAATTTTAACACTTGACTTTGCCATGTCTACTTCTAATATTATGTTCGACGTGGCGAAGCTAGGGGATTTTCGCTTTCAGCCTCTACCCAAATTAACCGTCCAACTTTTTGACGAAGACTTCACTTCTCTTAGCATCACAGAGGTGATTCTGGATAAAACATTCGTAGACGACTTTCCTTCCCCACTCAGAATTAGTGTTTCCGGCACTACTTTTACTTACAGCGGCACCCCTGTAAAACGGGCAGTTGTAGATTTCACTAACGAATTAGGTTCATGGGGATTTGACAACCTTAGTTATCTAACCGCCGATCGAACCGCTTCGGTTCCCGAACCAGCTTCTGTATTGGGTTTACTGGCATTCGGTGCTTTCGGTGCAACTTCACGACTTAAGCGCAAACAAAAAAAGTAAACTAACTCGGCATCCTAGACAGAGCAACCACCGATTTAGGAAAGCGACTCTTTAACGCGGGTATCACCGGACACGGTTTTTTCTCCTGTAAATTGTCTTGATTATTCCAGTTGAAGGTGTTCCAGCGGAAAGGTCCCTTTTGAGCAGCTGCCATCCAGAGTAGGCGCTTCGCTCGTGTCATCGCCACGTAGAGGAGGCGGAATTCCTCTGCGTTTTTGAGCTGTCCCGCTTGTTCCCAGGCTGCGGGTGCTGGGGGTAAGGGATATTGACCGTGGAGACTGGCGCGAATCTGCGCCCTAGCGACCTCTGCTAGGGTAAAATCGCCCAGGAATTGGGCAGCAGTAGGCACCCAAGGACTGCCGGGAATACTATCTTCGTGCAAAAACGGCATAAAGACATAATCCCAGTCCAATCCCTTGGCTTTGTGCATCGTAATGATGGTGAGTTGACCGGCGCGGACATAGCGGGCGTCTGTGTCCTCAGTTTCTACGGGTTCAAAGCGTTCGGAATTCACAATTTCGCTTAAGACTTCCAGAGTAGAACTCATGGAACTGTTGCCGTAGGTTTGTTGGGCGATCCGTTCGGCTAATTTATCCGCTGTGGCGAGTTCGGACGGGTCGTATTTTAAGGTGAGAGCGAGAAAGGTGGGCAATTGGTAGTGGGGCAGTTCCAAGCGGGCGCGAAGCAAACTGCGACAGTACCGCGCCGCCTGATGCACGGGCGGCGTTTGGGGAGGATCGAGCGGGCCGGGATAGAGAAATTGCTCTGGAAAAGTGGCGAGGGCGTTGAGGTCTTGGGTGGGAATCAGCTGGCGCTGTACGAGTACCTCTAGTGCGGCTTTTATATAGTCGGGGGAGTGGGGGCGATCGAGAAATTGTAAGAGGGCGAGGATTTCGGTGGGGACGTTAGAGTGGCGATCGCTCTGGGAAACGTCGTACACCTCAATCTTGTGCTGGCTTTGCAGATAACTCAGCCTTTCAGCCACAAATCGGGCTTGCCGATTTTCCCGCACCAAAACCGCCGCCCGCCCTTTGGGATTTTTCTCAAATAATTCGATCGTCCGTTCTCCGATCAGCTGGACGGTATGGTAAATGTCGCGGGGGGTATAGATTTCCAATCCTCGACCCGTTGGTTCCGGGTTGGCGTCAGATTGGGGATCTCCTGCGTCAACGGGATGAATGGTTTGGGGACGAAAGGGCAGTTCAGTTGGGTTTTGGGAGGATTTTGACGAAGTTGTTCCTCTACGGTCGGGTTTGCCCCCATAGGTGTGATTCACCCACTCCAGGACGAAGTTCGCGGCGTCAACAATCGTCTGGCTACTCCGACCCGCTCGATCCATCGTTGCCAAGCGTTCCTGGGCTTGGCAGGCTTCGCAGAAGCGACGGAAGTAAATCGGATCGGCAGGGGTGAAAGTGGAGTTAATCGCCTGGTTGGGGTCTCCCACGCGCACCAAGTTGAGGGCTGGGGAATTGCTGGCGGGTTGAGCGGCGAGAATTTCTAAAAGTCGGCTTTGGAGGGGGCTAGAGTCTTGGGCTTCATCTTCAAAGACGGCAAAGACTTGGTTTTGCCAAAGTTGGCGGGCGCTTTCGTTTTGCAGCACCCGCAGGGCACCGAGAATCATTTCGTCGTAGTCGATCAAGTCGCGCGATCGCAATAAAGCTTGATATTGTTCGTACAACCCAGCAGCGACGCTCAAAATTCCATAATCATCCGGCGTCTGTCTTGCCAGTTCCCACAAATTTTCCGGCAACAATCCAGAGCTTTTTGCTTCGTGAATGACTGTGTTAGCAAGACTGGGCAACACTTCGGTGCGTAAAACTGCCTGACGGCGCAACCGCTCGGTTTCTTCCCCATCAAATTGCAATCCCTCCAGCAGCGTGGAGTAGCGCTGAGGATTGTGGGAAATCCATCGCTCTACGCAGTCTCGAATCAAGCGGTGGCTTTGGTTTGGAGAAACCAAAGTTACCGTTTCCAAATTCAAACCCGATAGCTCTGGATGACGGGTGGCAATATTCAGTGCCAAACCGTGCAACGTATGAACAACAAAGCCAGTTTGCGGTAGTCGCAAATCCTCCCGCAGGCACTGCCGAATCTTGGCTTTAATATTTGCCGCAGCCGAGCGAGTAAAGGTGACAACGACTAAATAGCGTCGAGTATGCAATTGGTAACGAGCGATCGCTAAAGCCGCCGCCACTGCCATCCCGGTCGATTTACCCGCACCGGGTACGGCAGAAACCGCCAAAGGGCCACCTCGCCAGTCAGCCATGCTTTGCTGCCCCGCTCGCAACCCATTGCGGAGTCGCTGCATTGCCTGTTCGCGCACTGCTGCTAGCGACACCTGAGCCAAATCCGGCACCATTTGGGCTGCTGTACCATCTGGGTGAATAAGATTATCGTCATTCATGGCTAATGGCTTGTGAGAGTTTTGAGTTGTAGAGTCGCGGTTTGTCGCGTCTAAGGTTTAAGTTTTGAGGTTTGAGTTGTAGAGTCGCGGTTTATCGCGTTTGAGGTTTGAGTTCCAAGAGAATTTTTTAGTTCAAAATTTAACACTTAAAACTTTTTACTAATTAGCAGCTAACAACAGAAAAACATGAATCGCCTAAAGTTCTTTCTACATTATTTAGCGCTAGCTGGGGTAATTGTCTTGGGCGCTGCTTTGCGGTTTTGGCATCTTGACCTGAAACCGCTGTGGCTAGATGAGGTGATTACAGGGTTATTTAGTTTGGGACGGACTTACAATGATGTCCCGCTCAACGTGGTTTTTCCTCTATCAACCTTAAAGCAAATTTTTACCCTGAAGCCAGAGGTTAGCTGTGCTGAAATTGCTCATACACTGGCAACTCAGTCTACCCATCCTCCCCTATTTTTTTGCCTGATGCACGGCTGGCTAAAAATACTCAGCCATGAGTACGGACACGGCGCTACCGTCCCCCTACTTCTTAGCACTGACTTGCGATCGCTCCCTGTGATTTTCGGAGTCGGCGCGATCGCGGCAATTTACTGGCTGGGTCGCATCGCCTTCTTCCCCGCTGTCGGTTTGATGACCGCCGCAATCATGGCGGTTTCCCCTTTTGGCGTCTACCTCTCCCAAGAAGCACGGCACTACACCCTTCCGGTGCTGTTGATTACCTTGGCACTGGTAGGATTCATTCAAATTCAGCAAGACCTGGAAAAAAATCGGCAGACGCGATGGCGCGTTTGGCTTGGCTGGGGAGTTGTCAACAGTATTGCCTTCTACGTCCACTACTTTTTTGTCTTGGCTTTCGTGGCGCAGCTGGTGACGCTCCTGACGATATTTTACTGGCGGCGGCGATCGCTTAAAATTCACACCTGGGTTGGGCTTAGTCTGACAATTTTGGGGATTGTACTCAGTTTTCTGCCTTGGTTGCCGGTACTACTGGGACATTCTGGACGTTCGGAAACCAGTTGGCTTCCGTCTCCCCATAACGTTGCGCCCTTATACCAAACTTTGGTCGGTTGGCTGCTGATGGCGATCGCCCTACCCGTAGAAAGTCAGCCTTTATGGATTGCGATTCCATCGGGGCTGCTGATGCTTCTGTTTGGCTGTTGGCTGGGAAGGCAAATTTATAATTTTTTTAAGGGAAAGAGGCAATTAACCGCCTCTGGAGGGCACACGCAGGTAAATCCAAGTCGCTTTAAAACCCTCTATTCCTCAGCAATTTTCGCCTTGGGTAGTTTCACTTTTTGCGTGCTGCTGCAATTCTTAGCCATTGTCTACCTGCTGGACAAAGACATCACCATTGCCCCTCGCTATCACTTTGTCTATTACCCAGCTTTGTGCGCCCTTTTGGGAGCTATCCTCACCATCGGGACTGCGGCAAAAGAATTGCCCACTGAAGATGCCCAAGAAAATTTTGATGGAAATGCACGAACTCAGCACCAAAGCCAAGATCCATACTTACTCCTGAGTCCTCAGTCCTCAGCTGTACTGCTAGTTTGCCTTCTCAGCAGCGTTTTTGTCGTTTTTAACCTGGCATTCTTAAAGCCCTTTAACCCCCTGCAAGTCTCCCACCACATGAACTTAGAACCGACCATTCCTCTAATGGTTGTGGTGGGATACAACGATTCCCAGGATGTCGCTTTGGGGTTAAGCTTTGCCCTTGCTGTCGATAAAATCCGGGCACCCCGCGTCGGTGATTTTGAGCCGGAGGGCGAAAAAGCCTACTTTGCTTTCTTAAACGCGAAACCTAGTTATGATGCCCTTTGGCAAAATCTCTCTGCCATCCAAACTCCTTTGAAATCGCCACTGAATTTGTGGGTGGTTGCCCCTGGACTCAAGCGGGTCGATTATCCCCAGTCTTTGGCACTTGCCGAGCCAACGAGTTGTACGATTGACTCTACTCAGCACTACCGAATCGGGGTTCCTTATCAGCTATATCGATGTCGTTAGCCAGTTTTGAGTTTTGAGTTTTGAATTTAGGACTTACGCACCAGGAACGGAAAAATGAACCATCTTCGCTTAAGACACGAAGAAATAAGAGTGTGAGAGAGTTTTTGCATAAGTCCTGGAATGAAAAATTCTCTTGTAACTCAAAACTCAAAACTCATAACTCCCATCAACTATTCTTCGATCTGCCATAAATCCTTAGTCATGTCTTCATCGACAATTTTCTTCGGACGCAACACCAGGAGGATTTGTCCCAAAATGGGCACAGTAGGAGCATCGGGGAACCAGTGAAGTTGCAGCTCTCCTGACTGGTCAACGATAAAATAGCTGCTGTCATTCCATTCTTGTCGAGATCGATCGATGAGAACTAGAATTCCTTCCGGTTTGTTGGTATGTTGGCTGGGCAACTGGCTGCTGTTGCAGAGAATGACGACCGGGTCTTGTGCGTTCAAGACGACTTGCCAACCGGGTAGAGACACCCAAGATCCACTCCAAGAAGTTTGCACTAACCGGAACGGCTCAATCTGTTCTACTGGGGGAACCAATTGCAAGTCTGCGGGTGTCAAGGGCAAGGCACCGGCGACGGGTATCGTGCGAGGGAGTTGTTCGTCCTCATCCAGTCGGTACAGGGGCAAAGAGGGGGCACGACGAGGGGCAGCACCGGCAATTCCTTCGGTTAGCAGCTGTTCGATTTGATTTCGGGCAGTTTGGCTGTGGGCAAACATTAAGCCGCGTGCAATAAAACGCGATCGCTCTTGCAAATTACTTAATTGTTTTGCCCGTCTCCAATACTGATAAGCAACCGCGTCTCCAGGATGGTCGGTAAACCCCTGCGGTAGAGTCCGCATCCGGGACAATTCTTTCACATCTTTGGCGACTTCACGGGCAACATCGGCGTCGAGGTTTCTGGATCGGATAAAGTCTGCCGCGGCGACCCGTTCCGGCTCAGTCAGAATCCGCAATTCGTATAAAATATCACTGCCAGTGCGAGAATAGTGCGATCGCACTTCTTCAACTGCCCCACCATTCACTAACGACGTATAGACCTGTGAGCCTACAATTACTTGATTCTGATGTATCGGCTCAAAGCCGGTTGCCTCAAAAATCGCTTGGGTACTGTAACCAGCTTTTTGCAATTTGGCACAGGCGTGTCCCCAGTCAACCCAGGTTCCTTCTTTACGTCGGAGCAAGAACAGCAAATCTTCAGCATTCACGTTCGCTGACTCTGGTTGAAGGCTACGATCGGGAGTGTCTGCGGAAGGTGTTTCAGTCATAATGACCTCAAAAAGCTTTTCATCGCTATCAAGCGACCAGGAACGTTTTTAAATGTATCGCGTTCGGGTCACGAATAAATTTACATGGCAAGTTTAGTTTGATGTCCGGTCTGTTTGACGCAAACCAGGAATTCCTAGTTATGTCATTTGTCCTGAAAGCACTACTAAACAATCGGTCTTAAGATAGATGTTTTGTGTATCTGAATTTGCCTTAACAAGTTGACCAAGAGTTTGTTGTATCGTTATGGACAATGCTATTCCAGAGCTTGATAGTATCAGCCGTCAGTTAATGAGCCTAGAACGCCCCAAGAAGCCCAAAATGTTGGTGGTAGACGATGAGCCAGATAATTTAGACTTGCTCTACCGCACTTTTCGACGAGATTTCAATGTGCTGAGAGCCGAAAGCGGTATTCACGCCCTGGAAGTGCTGGCGACAGAAGGGGAAGTAGCCGTGATTATCTCCGATCAGCGGATGCCAGAAATGAAGGGAACGGAATTTTTGAGCAGAACCGTGCCCAAGTTCCCGGATACGGTACGAATCATCCTCACGGGTTTTACCGATGTGGAAGATTTGGTAGAAGCGATTAATTCTGGACAAGTCTACAAGTACATTACCAAGCCTTGGGACCCCAACGAATTAAAGGCGGTAGTCCAGCGGGCAGCAGATACCTATGAATTGCTAAAGCAACGCACGGAGGAACTGCATCGCGCTCAAGCACAAACGGCACTGCTGGCAACGATTGTGCAAGTGGCTCAGGAGTCTCCCAATGTGGAAGCAACGCTGGAACCCATCGCCAGTGCCTTTGGCAGAAATTTCGCAGCAGATGGCTGTATTTTGCAGCAGGTAGAAGGCAATCAGCTGGCAGCGGCAAAAGGAACCTATAGTGCCGTAGGCGACACGGAAAACTGGCTGGAAAAAGACCCTCTGGCACAAGATGCGATCGCCTCTCGAAAACTTCAGGTTTGGGTAAATACTCCGGGAACGACTCCTCCAGCAAGTATCGAACAATACCAAGCTTCCGGTCTCCAGGCGCATCTAGCGATCCCGATCATCTATCGGAGCGACGTGCTAGCGTTGCTATCCCTCCAGTGGAAACGACCCTGTAAACTACGCGAAGATGAGTTGAAATTCATTCACTTATCCGCCCAGCAGATTGCTCTGGTTCTAACCACGACCCGCACTCATCAGTAATCGTTAAGGGCTAATGGTAATTTCCTAATTAGCCATTAGCCCTTACCTGTTAGCAACTGAAACATCATGACCTCTGAGCATATTCAAGCCATCTTTGACCGCATTGCACCCGTTTACGACGAGCTTAACGATCGCTTAAGTCTGGGACAGCACCGCGTATGGAAGCTGATGACGGTGAAGTGGAGTCATGCAAGTCGGGGAGATATTTGCTTAGATGTCTGCTGTGGGAGTGGTGACATCGCCCAGCTACTGGCGCGACAGGTGGGAGAGAAGGGTCAAGTATTTGGGGTAGATTTTTCACCGGCGCAATTAGCGATCGCCAGAGAGCGGTGCGAAAATAGGGATACCCAAAAGGAGTGCCCTATCACCTGGATAGAAGGCGATGCCCTGAATCTCCCCTTCCCCGACAACCATTTCGACTGCGCCACAATGGGTTACGGACTTCGCAACGTCACCAATATTCCTCGATGTCTGGAAGAATTGCACCGCGTCCTCAAGCCGGGTGCTAAAGCCGCTATCCTAGACTTCCATCGTCCCAGCAATCGTTTAATGCGAAGCTTTCAGCAGTGGTATCTCGATACCATCGTCGTCCCAACCGCCAAAGACATGGGATTGACTGAAGAATATGCCTACATTAGCCCTAGCTTAGATAAATTTCCCACGGGCAGCGAACAAGTGGATTTAGCCGGAAAAGCGGGATTTACCGCCGCGACCCACTATCAGATTGCGGGTGGGGTCATGGGCGTATTGGTAGTAACCAAAGCCTAAGATGGTAGTAGGGGGTAGCAGATGAGTTTTGAGTAATCAGTGTTGAATTATCAGTTATGAATTGACCCTAACTCAACACTCAACATTCAACATTCATAACTTCCCTTAAAACGTAACCCCTGCCTAATTGGATCGCCGCCTTGAATTGGTCTAACCTCTGGCTTTACGTCAGCCCCCCGATTGTTGGTGCAATTATTGGCTATTTCACCAACGATATCGCCATTAAAATGTTATTCCGCCCCTATCGGACTCTTTACATCGGTGGGCGGCGCGTCCCTTTCACGCCTGGATTAATTCCCCGAAATCAGGAACGCCTAGCCAACCGGGTTTCTGACACCATCATGGGTTCTCTGCTGACGCCAGAAGAATTGCAAAATCTGGCACGACGGCTGCTGCATACAGAACGGGTGCAGGGAGCAATTCTTTGGTTACTCCGGCTAGCGCTAGAGCAGGTCAAACCCGATGCCGAGCAGAAAACCGCTAAAATTATGGCGGGAATTCTGCGGGATTTGCTGGGTGAATCGTTTCCTCGCCTGCTGAAAGTTTTAGCCCGCCGCGAGGATTTTCTGGAAATCCAACTTAATCAAATTTTTGATAAGGTTTTGCTGGAATTTCAGCTGAGTGACGATCAGGCAAAGAAGCTTTCTGACTGGATATTGCAAGTGGTGCTACCGCCAGATATTGTGCGGCAAGCTTTGATAGATTTCCTGACTGACCGCAATATTCAAGTCATTGATGAAGGCTTTCGGGCAAAGACGAGTGGCACTTACTGGGTAGTGGCGAATTTGTTTGGTCTTCGCAACACTCTGACGCGCCTGCGGACGTTTTGCCTGGATGAAAAAGAGGAAACAAATCAGCGGATAACAGAGTTGATTCTCTCTTTGGGAATTCGAGAACGTTTGCAGGAATGGCTGCAAAATCTCTCTTTACAAAATTTGCCGGTTTCGACGGTGCGCCAGTTGCGGAAAACGATGCGCGACAGCGTCCGCAGTTATATTCAAGAGCGGGGCGCTGATTTGTTGCAGGGATTGAGTGACTCTGTGGACTGGGAAAATATTGCTAAGTTAATCCTGGGTCGGCTGCGAACATCGCCTGCTGTCAACGCTTCCTTAGAAGTGGTTAGCAAAGAATTGGCTTTAATTTTAGAGCGCTATTTGGAGCGGGATCTGGAAAAAATTGTCGCTCAAGTAATTCCGATTTTGTCGATCGATCAGGTGATTATTGACCGAGTCAAGGGAACATCGGCGGCGGAATTAGAAATGGCAATTCAAGGCATCGTCAAAAGTGAGTTGCAAGCAATTGTTAATTTAGGGGGCATTTTAGGGTTTGTCGTGGGTTTGTTACAGGGGGTTTTGCTGTTGCTGCGTTAAGCTGTGCAAAAATTAACACGGTTCGTTTCGGAGTCGTTGGTAAGCTATGGCTTGGGCAGCGGGGCAGAGGTTATACGGCGATCGCTATATCATCGAAAGACCGCTGGGTCAGGGTGGTGTTGGGATTACCTATCTTGCTAAAGACAGAAAAGGCAATCAAGTTGTCATCAAGACGCTGAAGGACGATGTCCTCAACAACCCAGAACTCGCTTCTTTCCGGGATAAATTTCAGCGGGATTTCCGAGATGAGGCGCTACGCTTAGCCTTATGTCGTCATCCGCATATCGTGCAGATTGACAACGCTTTTCAGGAAGGTTCGCTTCCCTGTATGGCGATGGAATATGTGGAAGGGGAAGATTTATGGAAGTGGGTGAACAGGTGGGGACTGCTGTCGGAAATAGAAGCACTGCGCTACATTCAGCAGATTGGTGAAGCGCTTACCGTCGTTCACGATAAAGGGTTGCTGCATCGGGATGTAAAGCCGCACAACATCATGCTGCGTTCTGGGAAATTAGAGGCAGTTTTGATTGATTTTGGGATTGCACGGGAGTTTATCCGGGATACTACCCAAGCTCATACTCAAGCTTTAACCCACGGTTTTGCACCGATTGAGCAATATGCTGAGGAAGCGAGGCGAGGCGAGTATACGGATGTCTACGCCCTCGCTGCAACTCTGTATTATTTACTCACGGGAAAGCGCCCGACTCCGGCTTTTGCCAGGGCGGCGAAAGTTCCCTTAGAGGCACCGAGACAAATTAATTCTAGTATTAGCGATCGCGTTGAGCTGGCAATTCTCCTGGGAATGGAGTTTGAACCAGAGAATCGTCCTGCTTCAGTGCAAGCTTGGTTGGATTTATTTAATTTCAGCAGTCTGAATCAAGATGGGGCGACGTTACCCATCCGAAACGTTGAATCAGTCATTACTACGTCTGACACCACGCTTCCCACGACAATGTTTGTCTCTTCAGACGCTTCCCACAATAAGCTGAGTCCGGAGGTGGGGGAAAATTACCGTCAATTGCGGGATTTATTAGCAGCAGGGAAGTGGAGAGAAGCCGATATGGAAACGGCGGCGATTATGCTGAAGGTAGCCCGTCGGGACGAAGAATGGCTGGATTACGAACACATTGAATCGTTTCCAGGGCAAGATTTACGCACCATCGACACTCTCTGGGTAAACTATAGCAACGGACGCTTTGGCTTGAGCGTCCAGAAGCGGGTTTACAACGAGTGTGGGAAAGATTTTGTCACGTTTGGCGATCGCGTGGGTTGGCGCGTCAACGAAACTTGGTTGTGGTGGAATGACCTCAATTTCACTTCCGATGCTCTCCCCGGACATCTTCCTGGGTGGCGAGTCGGGGGTTCGGGGGGTGTTTGGGGTTGTTTTGTAACGGTTGGCGAGTCGCTGCTGGCGCGTCCCGATTTGTAAGCCGATAAACAAAGAGCGATCGCTTTGTTTTGAAGCAGCTGGTTCGCAAGATTTCTGGAAATTAATTCTTAAACAAGTTGAATTTGAAAATTTTCCATTGCTTGTTTTTTCTGAGCATAGAGACTCCGCAACCTCCGCAATTGAGCCTCTGACAGCACAGATTTAATGACGCTCAGCAATTCCCCCCATCTGTACATTTCTGCCAAGGAAGGGGCTGTGTTTAGTTTCTGCTCGTAAAATTTCACCCAAAAGCCGGGGGCTTTATATTGATGCTTTCTCCAACGCTTGCGCCATCTGAGGAAATCTTTGGTAGTGGGTGTCTCTGCGCCTAAAATGGGTGGCAGATCCGCATAGCTGACAAACGTACTCACGCCTTTGCCAACAACGTGGATGACATATTGCCAGCAATCGATCCGATATATCTGTTCGGGGTTGAGGTTAAGCAAAAGCGCGATCGCTTCTTTCGTCACAAACCGAGCTAATTGATGAACAACCCTTGCTTCAGGCTGTGAGCTTGATATCATAATAATTAACTCCAATATCATGGAGTTTTTGTGGAATTAGCGATCGCTCTTCAGTTTCCGACGCCAAAGGGCGATCGCTTTTTACTGGATAAAATATTTTAGTCGAAATTTAAACTCTATGTCAAGAACAGAGTTAATAAAGTTGCGGATTAGGGAGTTTGCCGCCAAGGAAGGCTGGACGCTGAAGGAGGTTTCCGAACGTTCCGGAGTCTCCTACAGCACCATCAAAACTTATGCAGTGTCGCCGGGAATGGTGATGGCGGACTTAGCTGCTTTAAGAAAATTAGCGCGAACCTTTGACGTGTTAATTGAAGATTTGTTGGAAGTGGTGCAAGAATAAGCGGCGTAACATTCAATAAAGTTTAAGTGAGCGATCTCGCTGTGGGGACATTTCTTGGTACTGTGCCAAAATGAACCCAAGCGTTTCAACATTGCAATCGATGGTTTGGGGCGTTGAAATTAATTTCAGCAGTAGGAATGGACTACAGCAGACTGCAAGATTGACTAGCAGATGGAAATGGAAAGAAGCTGATAAAGAAACTGCGGCTGTTGTACTTAAAATAACCAATCGAAAAAGAAGGTTTGCTAGATATAGAAGCGATTAAAAAGATTCCCGATCCAGACTTTTGTACTATCGAAAAACTATGGTTAAGATACAGCAACGGGCATTTTGGTTATAGCGTACAAAAGAGTATCTGGCAGAGTGTCGGTGGTAAGCTGCACGCTGGCGATAAAACTTGGCAAAGTTTTGGCGATCGCTTGGGATGGTTTGAACAAGGTTGGTGCGAATATGATGAACTTACCTTCAGCTTGGATGCACCAGCAGGACATCTTCCTTGGATGCGATCGCTTAATTTCTCTTAGGGGCGACGTGGATTCTTCATTTTTAATTGTGGAAATGTCTTATCTCGCGTCGAGACTTGCAAGTTGTAGCAAAAAGTAATTTCCAGCGCTTTGATAAGACTTAGCAAAGGCATGCAATGACAAGCGATCGCTCTCTCTAAATCCAAGTGTTCACAAGCGATCGCTTCTGGCAAGATAAGGAGAAGTGTCACATTCACTAAGGTCATCAGTTGCTATGCGTTTGAAGCGAATCCTTGGCTTTTTGGTGTTGTGTGCGGGTGTTAGCAGCCTCTTCATCTGGCAGGAAGGGCGATCGCTACCCGTCTCCCAAGCTCAACCTCCACCCTTGCCGGAGGGGGTGCGATCGCAGACTGATGTGCCTTATGTGCCAACACCTAACGAGGTGGTGACAGCAATGCTAAAGATGGCTGACGTCACTCAAGATGATGTCGTCTACGATTTAGGTTCTGGCGATGGCAGGCTGGTTATCGCAGCCGCGAAGGAATTTGGCGCGAAGGGTGTCGGTTTCGAGATTAACCCCCGACTAATTGAGGAAAGTAACGAAAAAGCTAGATTAGCCAGTGTGAGCGATCGCGTGAAGTTTGTCGAGCAAGATTTGTTCCAAACTGACCTCAGCGAGGCTACCGTGGTGACGCTTTACCTGCTGCCTAAAGTTAACGTCCAACTGCGACCAAAACTGCTGCGCGAACTCAAACCGGGAACGCCCGTTGTGTCTCACCAGTTTGACATGAAGGAATGGAAACCCGATCGGACTGAAGTATTGCGGGTCGGTTCTCGCATTCATAGAGTTTTCTATTGGGTGATTCCAGCACAGGTAACAGGAACCTGGCAATGGAATATGCAATCCGTTGGCAGCAAAAACCCCTACACGCTGCAATTACGTCAACAGTTCCAAGAAGTTACAGGAACGGTGAGAATGAGCAATGAGGAAATGCCGATTACTCAGGCGAAATTAACAGGCGACCAACTTAGTTTTAAAGTTACACAGCCGAAGCAAGGGAAGCTAGTAACCATGCAGTTTAATGGGCGCATTTCTGACAACACCATTATTGGAAGCGTGGATATATTAGGTGGTGCCAAAGTAGATAGACGCAACTGGTCAGCCCGACGCTAATACTAAATTGGTCAAATTCCTTTGATGCAAGAGTTTTAAATTTTACTCTAACGCGAGCAACAAAAGAGCGATGATTGCCCGAACTAGAAGAGTTAGACAAATTGTATCAGTCTAACGAAATGATAGTTAGCCTACTTCATTTCTCGGTGGGCGCGTACCGGAACATTGTCTGTAGGGTGTCATCCTTAGACCTCCTGCATGAATAGGAAAGCAATGTGCCAGTTAGAGTCAAGGTAAAGGAGAATCGGGAAAACCTTAGGAAGAAGGACGGCAAGAGGGAGTTAAAATGCCCTATAACGAATTAGAACATCTATCCCGTAGAAACTTTTTAGCGACTTCTGGCAAGATTAGGAGTCTTGAAGAGGTCATATTGAACCAGCAGTCTCCCTGGCAGTTTCTCGCAGCCGCTCCACATCACGCATCGGTGGTGCACCAAAGAGCCGCTTGTATTCCCGGTTGAAGTGCGAGGCGTCATCATATCCCACATGGTAGGCAGCACTGTTAGCGTCAAGGTTTTGCCCCAGCATCAGACGGCGAGCCTCTTGAAGCCGTAGTTGCTTCTGAAACTGTAAAGGACTCATAGCAGTGACTGACTTGAAGTGATGGTGGAAGCCTGAGACACTCATTCCTAGATCGCGTGCGATGCTTTCAATCCGAAGCGGCTGGTTAAAGTCTTTGCGAAGTCGATCGACAGCTCTAGCGATGTGGTGAGTGTAGCCACCTAAAACGGCAATCTGACGCAGCCGATTTCCTTGCGTTCCCATTAGGAGTCGGTAGATAATTTCCCGTTTAATCAGGGGTGCAAGCACATGGGTTTCGGCAGGAGAATCGAGAAGCCTGACAAGCCGCACCACAGCATCCAACAGGTCTGCATCCAACGGACTCACGTCGATCGCTTTTACACTAGCACCCCGTTGCGCTGAGGGATAGCCTGCCTCAACCATAGCTGAGCCAACGAGGGTAGGGTCGAGATCGAGACGAAGACCTAGGTACGGTTTTTCCTGAGTTGCTTCTAGAATTTGGCTGGCAATCGGCAGTTCGACCGTCCCCAGCAGATAGTGCATTGGGTCGTACTGATAGCGATCGCTGCCTAGAAGGACTTCTTTACTGCCCTGAGCGATCGCACAAAAGGCAGGAATAGAGACACTATGAAAGCATTCCGAAGGAGACGAGGTGCGATAGAAGTGCAATCCTTTCAGCAGCTCGATCGCTCCATCTTGACGAATCGCTTGGGCAATTCGCTCCGTTAGTTCCTCTCGGTTGGCTTGCGCTCTGTCTGCCTCGCGCTTTGCCTGTGGGGTGTTAGTTAAATACATATTGAAAACAGAGGTTTGAATTGTAAAACATTGACAGGAAACCGCACAAATCAAATTTCATCTGAGTGCTTCAAGTTTGCTGAGTAGGAGGTTAACGAACACTATAAAAGCTCCTCCCTCTTCTGGAGATGGATCAACTAAGCGATGAGCAGACGGGTTACGAAAAGTCCCAACGATGCCAGCGTATAAATCTCGGTAGCCCTGTCGTTCTGAAGCAACTGTGAACTTCGAGGCTAACGTTCCTTTGTCACTAAATACGTTGTTCACTAGGGCAGAGCCAGTGCAATTTGGATCGGAGATGGAACCGACATCACGCAATCGCTCTTCTAGGATGACACCTGCTGTCCTTACAGCGGAATCCCACAGCATGGAATCTGAGCTTCCTGCACCTAAAATTGGTAAACACCGCTTTTTTAATTGCTCATCAAAGTTACTGATGTCTGCTAAAGGAGTTAAGTGAGTAATGAAAGATGTGTCGGGGGCGCTAAAGTCTGCGTCTATAGCCTCGTACGCTTTGCCCATTACAGTACATTTACGTGCAGTCTCATTCTGTCTTCCTGACTTATCTATTTTGTAAACGATATCGCAATGGATGAGTTTATTTTCTGCCAGAACATTTAATGCGCCTTGAGTAATTGAAATTTCAGATAACTCTTCGTCAGTTCCTTTAAAATCAAGCATTACAGCTTCAAGCGATGGTGCATCAAAGGTAGGAACCCACATAATTCCGAATTCCTCATTCAATTTTCCTTCTTGAATTTTTTGAACGAGCCATCGGACAAGGTCTTTTTGCTGATTTGTCAGGTTATACATCTGTAGAAGAATCACGACAGAAAAAATTAAGCAAAGGCAGGAATAGAGACACTATGAACCAGCCCTGTATAAGAATCTAGCGTGGCTTGAATCGAAATCGGTGCAAGTTTGCAGGATTGTATAACCATCCTAGACGATCGTTTTATTGCTTGCCTTTCAGGATTCATAGAATGAAGTTAAAGGAATGAAACGTGATTCCGGCTTCTTGTAAGCGTCTGGATTTTTCTTCAAGAGAATACTCAAGTTTATTTAATCAAGCGCTTCTCGCGATCGCACGAGAAGCATCATCAAATCCACGGCAGGCATTGGTCGCTGTGGGAAAGCTTTGCATGACAAAGCACAAATTGGAGGAACAGAAATGAAACGGCTCACGATACCTGTCATGGCATTTTCCTTATTGGCTTTGGGGTTCGCGCAGGCAGGGCATACGCAAGTCTCATCTGGCGATCGCCCACAGAGCGTAGAAATCACGCGGAACGGTTCGCAGCCTTCCACCGAAGGAGCAGCCGAATATTTCACGGGTTCTGTCTGCATCAATCCCCTGTTTCCAGTACACGATCCATCACGCGCATCTGGCGCGAGTGTCACCTTCGAGCCTGGTGCCCGAACCGCATGGCATACCCATCCCCTGGGGCAAACCCTGATTGTGACGGCTGGAGTTGGCTGGGTTCAGCAATGGGGCGGTCAAATTCAGGAGATTAGACCCGGTGATGTTGTCTGGATTCCACCGAACGTAAAACACTGGCACGGAGCCACAGCAACTACAGCCATGACCCATACTGCGATTCAAGAACAACTTGACGGCACCCCTGTGAACTGGATGGAACAGGTCAGCGACGAACAGTACGAAGGGAGATCCTGATGCTTTCGAGATGGCTTCCCACTAGAGGAAAAAACGGTCAGAAGCGAATGCTGATTTTGGTTCTCGCTTTAGCAATGTCCCTAAGTTCCTCAGCCTGCCATGCCGATAACAGTATCACCAGCAATGCCCCGTCAGAGATACCAACTGAACTATCAACCGAGCAGACAAACAGGATGAAGATCAACATCCAGATCGGAAACAAGGTTGTACCAGCCATGTTGATTGACAGCAAAACCACTCAGGATTTTATTTCCCTGCTGCCATTAACACTGACGCTAAAAGATTACGCAAACACCGAAAAAATTAGTGATTTGCCAAGACGATTATCCACAGAAGATGCACCTCCGGGCAGCGATCCTGCGGTTGGAGATATTGCTTATTACGCTCCCTGGGGGAATTTGGCGATGTATTACAACGATTTTGGATACTCAAACGGACTCATTATTCTCGGAAAAATTGACGGTGACATCGAGGCATTGAATGTGCCTGGTTCTGTAAAAGTGACGATCGAGTTGCGATCGCAGTAAAGAGGGTACGAAATGAAACTGCTTGCGACGGCTATTGAGCCAAAGTGAACCCGCTAAATAAACCCACACATACGAACAAATCAATGAAACACCGCGTTCTAATACCAACCCTCTTGATGAGTGCAATCTGTGCCACGGCGGCATTTGCGCTCGACAAAACACACGTCTCACGTAAGAAGATATCCCAAGCACCCGTGCAGCAGTCCGCTGTGGTTGAGGGGGTAGACAACTTCTATAAGAGCGACAAGGTGACCATGCAGAAGGTTACATTCAAAAACCAATACAACATACAGGTTGCTGGGACTCTCTTCATCCCCAAAGCCTTGAATCAGAACGCCAGGAATCCGGCAATCATTGTCGGGCACCCAATGGGCGCAGTCAAAGAACAGAGCGCAAATCTGTATGCCCAAAAGCTGGCTGAGCAGGGATTCGTCACCTTGTCCCTCGATTTGTCTTTCTGGGGCGAGAGTGAGGGGCAGCCTCGCAACGTTGTTTCGCCGGATATTTATGCCGAGGATTTCAGTGCTGCGGTCGATTTTCTGGGCACTCGACCATTCGTTGACAGGGATCGGATTGGCGTTCTCGGGATTTGCGGCAGCGGGAGCTTCGTCATCAGCGCCGCCAAGATCGACCCGCGCATGAAGGCTATTGCGACGGTCAGTATGTATGACATGGGTGCTGCCGCTCGCAACGGGCTTAAGCATTCTACGACCCTGGAACAAAGGAAGAAATGGATCGCAGAGGCGGCCCAGCAACGCTATGCGGAGTTCACGGGCGGCGAGACCAAATACACAAGCGGAACCGTGCATGAACTCAATGAGAACTCTACCCCCATTGAGCGTGAGTTCTATGACTTTTACCGCACTCCTAGGGGCGAATACACCCCCAAAAGTTCGTCGCCGAAACTGACAACGCATCCGACGCTTACCAGCAACGTCAAATTCATGAACTTTTACCCGTTCGATGACATTGAAACGATTTCGCCTCGTCCCATGCTGTTCATCACGGGTGACAATGCACATTCTAAGGAGTTCAGCGAAGATGCCTACAAACGCGCAGCCGAGCCAAAGGATCTCTATATCGTTCCGAACGCGGGACACGTCGATTTGTACGACCGGGTGAACCTTATCCCGTGGGACAAGCTTGCGTCCTTTTTCAATCAGCACCTCAGTCGGTAAGCGAGAAACTGGCAGGAGAATATGTGCTACTCAACTCGAATGGAAACTTCACAGATAAGGTGGCTTTTGTCACCGGAGCAGCGAACGGCATCGGTCGAGCGACAGCGCTGGCATTTGCCCGTGAGGGCGCTAACGTGGTGGTCGCTGACATTTCAGAACAAGGCAATCAAGAAACAGTCCGCATAATTGAGGAACTCGACGGGCGGGCGGGAGCTTCGCTGCTGCCGAAGGCAATCGCCATCAGGTGCGACGTGACGCGAGCCGAGGACGTGAAGGCGGCTCTGGATAAGACTATCGAACCTGAGTTCGGGTTAAGCCGAAGGGAGGAAAAACGCATTGATATTGAGAGAGGGCTTCTTAGGCTGATGGCAATAGGCAATTAATCCACAGACCAAATTCACCAAGAAATTGACCGGACTGCGATGCCTAGAATGCTCAATGTGAGAGATGTTTTTCAATTGGTCGATAATTGTCTCAATTAGGTCGCGTTTGCGGATAAGCAGCTTATCTATCAGTGGCATCAGCTTATTGTTCATATTGCGCTTCGGCTTAGTAATCAGTTGAATCCCCATCTGGGTTAATAGCTGCTCAAACAACTTTTGCGATATATACCCTCGGTCAGCCACCACCTTACCAGACAACCCTTTGAGTAGAGTCAGCACAGGCTTACGGTCATCTATATTGCCAGCAGTGACAGCGATATTCAGCAGTTCCCCTTGGTCATTACAAACCAGATGTAGTTTAAAGCCGAAGAACCAATCTACACAAGTCTTACCTCGCCTGCCGATATCCTTGAACACCTTGTGGCTTTTGATTCGTCGGTTATGACAGACCGCAATCTTGGTCGAGTCCATTACAGACACACCTGTACACTGACCAAAACAACTGTGTAGATAGGTACTTAAAGGAATCAGGGTGGAAGGCATCCATTCTACAAAGCGTTGATAACTCACCAACTTGGGAAAGGCTGCACTCCACTGTCCATGTACCTTCTCTTGGTAAAACGCTTTAAAATTCCGGTAATGAGATTGATGAAATGCAATCTCGATGGTCATAATTTCGCTCAGGCACAGTTGACGATGGCGGTGGCGATGTTTGAGTGCATCCCTCATCAGTTGTTTATGCCACAAAGGTTCAAAAAGAAGGCAGAAATCATCGACAGAGCAAAAAAGTTCTTCTAGACTAAGCATGGGACGAGCCTGTAAAGCTGTTGTGTGATGACTTTTAGCTTACTCGCTTGTCCCCTCCTTATCCCGAACTCAGGTTATCGAGACTTTCGGGCGGCTGGACTTTGCCTTCAACAACGCTGGCGTGGAACAGAAGATAGCGGCGACAGCCGACCTTACAGAGGAGGAGTGGAACCGCATCGTCAACATCAACCTGCGCGGCGTGTTCCTGTGCCTAAAGCACGAAATCCCGCTGATGCTTAAGCAAGGAAGCGGCGCGATCGTGAATACCTCTTCAGGTGCTGGAGTCAAAGGCTTCAAAGGTCAAGCTGCTTACGTGGCTGCAAAGCACGGCGTGGTCGGACTAACCAAGGCAGCGGCTCTCGACTACGCCGCGCAGAACATTCGCATCAATGCTGTATGCCCCGGAATCATCGACACCCCGATGATGGATCGCTTCAGCGGCGGCACTTCCGAAGGACGAGAACGAGTGATCTCGCAGGAACCAATTGGCAGGATGGGTCAGCCCGAAGAGATCGCCAATGCCGTCGTCTGGCTGTGTTCGGATGCGTCCTCTTTCGCCGTCGGGCACGCCCTGGTCATTGATGGCGGTCAAACGGTGTAGTGATGTGCAGCGCCAACCCGATCGAACCCTAAACGCACGACAATAAAGCATTGTCGCCATCGTCTCCTTCACCGCCAACGGCGATGACTCATATCGCTACTCAGGAGGTACTCGACGCCAAGCCCTTAGACTGGATGGAAAAGGTCAGCGACGAACAATACCAGGACAGATTCAAGACCGAGTACAAGTAAACCAGCTTATCTTCCAGATTGGAGCATCAATTTATGTACAACGCCAAAGCTTACTCCGCAGTCAGTGCAACATCACCGCTGGCCTCCGACACGATCGCACGGCGCGATCCTACTGAGCACGACGTTCAGATTGAAATTCTCTTCTGTGGCATCTGCCACTCCGACCTCCATTCAGTGCGGGACGAGTGGAGCGATTTCATGTCCACAACCTACCCGATCGTTCCCGGTCATGAAATCGTCGGACGGGTCACTCAAGTCGGTTCAGCAGTGACCAAGTTCAAGTCGGGCGATCTAGTAGGAGTTGGCTGCATGGTCGATTCGGATGGTCACTGTCCCAATTGCAAGGCTGGCTTTGAGCAGTTTTGCCAAAATGCGATCTTCACCTACAACTCCCCAGACAAGCACAAGACCGCTCCAGTTACCTATGGTGGCTATTCCAATAGCATTGTTGTCGATCAACGCTTCGTGCTGCGCGTTCCCCCAAACCTCGATCTAGCTGGAGTTGCACCGCTCCTGTGTGCAGGCATTACCACGTATTCGCCACTCCGTCATTGGGGAGTTACAGAGGGTAAGAAAGTAGGTGTGGTCGGTCTGGGCGGATTGGGGCACATGGGCGTGAAGCTTGCTCATGCAATGGGAGCGCACGTTGTTGTCTTTACCACGTCCCCCGACAAGAAAGAAGACGCGCTCCGCCTGGGTGCCGATGAAGTTGTTGTTTCCCGCAATGCTGACGAGATGCAAAAGCACGCTGGTAGCTTCGATTTTATCCTCGATACCGTCGCTGCCAAGCACGACATTAATGCTTATCTCAACCTGCTGGACCTCGATGGTAACATCACCCTGGTTGGTGCGCCTGAAAAGCCTCTAGATGTCGCGGCATTTAGTCTGATTATGAGTCGCCGCAGTCTTTCTGGCTCTATGATCGGCGGCATCGCCGAAACCCAAGAGATGCTCGACTTTTGCGGTGAACACAATATCACCGCCGATGTTGAAGTCATCCCCATCCAGAAGGTCAACGAAGCCTACGAGCGACTGCTCAAGTCCGATGTGAAATATCGCTTTGTAATTGATATGGCTTCTCTGAAATCTGAATAACCGAGGTGAAACTTCGCAGGAGTACCAATGCAAACGTGCTTACGAGCGCTTGGTGAACAAGGACGCGCGCTATCGCTTCGTCATCGACATAGCCCCGCTGAAGGCAGGCGCGTCGAACCGAAGCTAACCCGCTAGATAAACCCACACCTACGAACAAATCAATGAAACACCGCGTTCTAATACCAACCCTCTTGATGAGTGCAATCGGCGCACCGGCGGCATTTGCACTCGACAAAACACACGTCTGGCGTAATAGCCCCCAAGCACTCGCGCAGCAGTCCCCTGTGGTCGAGGGGGCGGACAACTTCTATAGGAGCGACAAGGTGACGGTGCAGAAGGTTACATTCAAAAACCAATACAACATGCAGGTTGCTGGGACTCTCTTCATCCCCAAAGCCTTGAATCAGAACGCCAGGAATCCGGCAATCATTGCCGGGCACCCAATGGGCGCAGTCAAAGAACAGAGCGCAAATCTGTATGCCCAAAAGCTGGCTGAGCAGGGATTCGTCACCTTGTCCCTCGATTTGTCTTTCTGGGGCGAGAGCGGTCGTCGAGTCCGGGCGTGACGAGTATTTAGTCACATTGACGTCGTCGTCAACAACGTGGGGTATAGCCTGCGCGGCTAAGTTCGAGGAACTATCCTTATCCGAGATCAAGCGCCAGTTTGCGACCACCTTCCGTGGAAGCTCAACTCCGTAGAGCGACGTGACAACGAGTAAGCCTGACGAAATCGCCGAAGCGGTTCTTTGGCTTGATTCGGATGCGACTTCGTTTGTAATTGGACATGCGATGTCCGTCGATGGAGAATTTGTACACTCCCAAACTGAGGACGACGCTTCAGGGGCGACACTGGCACTAATTTGACAACAGGATGGTTGTCTTTCGAGATCGTGATTTCTTCACCACGAAGTGCCACCTCAATTAATTTGGGCAGAGGTTGAGATGCCGCAGCGAGATCGATTTGCTGCATAAATCTAACCCTCTTTTTTATTCATCTTCCATCTTTTCTGAAAAATCCGTGTCTTGATACACTTGGTCAAGTGCCTGCTGTTGAGTCCGCCGGGAAGGACGACGGTATTTTTTTGCTTCCAACCGGGGTTCGTATTGACTGTGCCCTTTACCCTTCGTTTTCATTTTCAGGGTGGCGTCGGGATCGGCTTGTTGGTTCAGATGAGTAGAAAGAGCGATCGCATCTTTCAGAAAATCTAGATAATGCTCGTAACGTTCCCAATCCCCTCGCACCGCACAATTCGGCTCATCCCGATGCAGGCAATCACTAAATTGACATCGGGCAACCGCTAAGCGCTGGCGTGCTTCTGGGAAATAATGCACTAACTCTTCCGGAGTCGCATCCAAGTCTGGTTGGTTGAATCCAGGGGTATCTGCAATGAATCCGCCTGTCGGTAATTCAAACAATTCAACGTGTCGCGTCGTATGACGCCCTCGGCTGAGTTTGCCGGAAACTTCTCCGACGCGCAGATTGACGCTGGGAATAAGATAGTTTACGATGCTCGATTTCCCGACGCCAGAAAGACCCGCAAAAATAGTAATTTTATGATTTAGTTGATGCTGGAATTCTTCTAGACCTCGACCTGTGTGGACGCTGATAAATATCGGTTGGTAGCCCCATCCTTGCAAGCGATCGCGCCATTGGTTGAGTTGGTCAGTTGTCACTAAATCGCTTTTATTTAAGCAAAGGCAGACTTCTAAGCCAGTAGACTCTCCTTTTACCAGAAAACGACTCAATTGATAGGCATCCAACGTAGGTTCTTCTAGGGCAAAAACGAGAAGAATTTGCTGAGCATTTGCCACTGGAGGACGATCTAGTTCGCTTGTGCGGGGGAAAACTTCGGCGATCGCTCCCCGTCCACCTGCCCAGTCAGCTTCCTCAATCAGAACGCGATCGCCTACCATCACCTTCTGACCTATTTTTTTCAGCCTTGCCCGACGAGTACACAGGAGAAAGGGAGTTATCGGCGGGGTGTCAGATTCTAACTCCGGACTACTGAGGTCTAGTCGCACTTGATAGAAATTCGCCTGCACAGCCACCACCGTCCCAATTAACGGCGAAGATTCTTCGAACCGATCAACCGGATCTGGAAATTTCTCCTCCCTCTCCTCTCCTGTCGGCGGTAGCGACGGAGGTGGTACAGAACTCATAGGGAAGCTGGACGCCGCACCCTCAGGGCAAAAAAGCCTGTGCGGTCTTCAGACGCAATGAATCGCGTCTCTTCAATTGTGTAGCCCGCCATCGCTAAACTATCAGGAACCTGCTCAATTGGCTCACCCGGATCTAGCCACACTTCTAATAAGGTACCGGGTGCCATTTGTTCCAGGCGGAGTTTAGTGCGAACGAAGTTAATTGGGCAAGGCGTCCCCCGCAAGTCCAGCTGAGCGTCCGGCACATCCGTTGCAGTCGCTGGATTGTCGATCACTTGAACAACCCTCCTAAAAATCCTTCTAAACCGCCTTTCCCAGTGCGATCGCCTTTGATTTTAGCCAGCTTCTCTAGCAGTTCGCGTTCTTCAGCCGTAATTCGATTGGGAATATCAATTCCTACATTAATCAGGTGATCTCCCCGGCTGACTGGGTTCCCTAGTTTGGGTACGCCATGATTTTCTAGCGTCAGCACCGTATTCGGTTGCGTTCCCGCCGGAATTGTTAACTCTACCGGCCCATCTACTGTATTCACTTCCAGACGGCATCCTAAGATCGCCTGCAAGTAGCTAATCTTAATCTCTGACAGGACGTTAATCCCATCCCGATGAAACTCTGCGTCTTCCTCAACAAACAAATAGACATACAAATCTCCCGGAGGGCCACCGCGCAGTCCAGCGTCTCCTTCTTTAGAAACGCGCAGCCGGGTTCCATTATCTACCCCTGGAGGGATAGTAATTTTAAGCTTTTTCGTTTCCTGTTTGCGACCGACTCCTCCGCAAGTTTCACACTTGTCCTCAATTACCTGCCCTTCACCGTTACAGGTGGGACAGACAGAGACTTGGGTAAAGCTACCAAAGGGAGTCCGTGTCGCACGACGCACTTGACCGGAACCACTGCAAGTTGGACAGGCTCGCGGTCGCGTTCCTGGCTTGGCACCTGCACCGCTACAGGTAGCACAGGTTTCTAGATGGGGAATCCGGATTTCTTTTTCGCCCCCAAAGACGGCTTCCCGAAATTCCAGCTTTAAATCTAACCGCAGGTCGTCACCGCGAACGGGACCGCTACGTCTGCGAGCAGCCGTTTGACCCCCGGCACCCCCAAACCCACTGAAGAAGCTTTCAAAAATATCGGCAAAGTTACCAATATCGCCTAAGTCTGGGCCAGCTCCGACACCAGAAGCCACCCCGGCTTCTCCATAGCGATCGTAGCGAGTCCGGGTTTCTGGTTCCGAAAGGACTTCGTATGCTCGATTAATTTCTTTAAAGCGTTCTTCCGCCCCTGGCTCTTTATTGACATCCGGGTGATATTTTCGGGCCAGACGGCGATAGGCACGCTTAATTTCCTCTTTGTCTGAGTCACGGGAGACCCCGAGAATTTCATAGTAGTCGCGGGCCATAGAACGCTGCTTCTTTAGGGGTTAAGGGTTAGGAGAACGGAAAAATGAAAACTTTAGATATCCTTCAATTTTTCATTTTTCCTTTTTTATTTTTATTTGATTTAGTCAACTGGCTCGTAGTCAGCCTGAACGGTATTATCGTCATCAAATCTAAAGTCATCGTCATCGGGTGTGGAGTCAGGCGCTTCACGAAACTCTGGGGATATACCACTTTCCAAACTTTCGTAATCATCCGGTGTCTCGCGTCCGCTGGCTTGCTGGTACACGGCAGCACCAATCGCAAACAGTGTCTGCTGAAAATCGTCGATCTGTTGTTTGATCTCCTCAACACTAATTGAGGGGTTAGCCAGCGCCGCTCGCACCGCTGTAGCCTTCTTATTTGCCTGCGTTTTGATATCCTCTGCAACCAGATCCCCGTTATCATTTAACGTCGATTCATAGCTGTAGAACAGGCTATCAGCCTGATTTTTCAGCTCCACTACTTGCATCCGACGCTGGTCTTCTTCGGCATAGGTTTCAGCTTCGTGCCGCATCCGTTCGACTTCGCTGGCACTCAAGCCGCCGGTATTGCTAATCCGGATACTCTGCTCTCTCCCAGTGCCTTTGTCTTGAGCCAATACTTTGAGAATTCCATCAACGCCAATTTCAAAGGACACTTCAATTTGAGGGATGCCTCTGGGAGCGGGGGGAATTCCTGCTAGGAGGAATTTGCCAAGACTTTTGTTATCTTTCGCCATCGCCCGCTCACCCTGTAAGACGTGAATTTCTACGCTTGTTTGTCCGTCGGTGGCGGTGGAAAAAACTTGGGATTTCGTCGTGGGAATTGTGGTGTTGCGCTCAATAATTTTTGTAAACACTTCTCCCAAGGTTTCAATGCCCAAGCTTAGGGGGGCAACATCCAATAGCAGCAGATCCTCGACTTCACCGCTTAAGACGCCTCCTTGGATCGCTGCTCCCAGCGCCACTGCTTCATCCGGGTTGATCGACCGATCGGGTGCTTTGCCGCCAAAAAACTTCTTAATCGCATCTTGAACGGCAGGAATTCGAGTTGAACCTCCCACCAGGATGATCCGGTCAATCTCATTGGCTGTCAAACCGCTGTCTTTGATCGCCTGAGCTACAGGCTCAATGGTACCTTCCACCAAATGGTTGACGAGTTCTTCAAACTGGGCGCGGGAAAGTTCCATCTCTAAATGTTTTGGCCCGGTTTCATCGGCGGTGATGAATGGCAAATTGATAGAGGTGCTGCCCATGCTGGAAAGTTCGATTTTGGCTTTCTCTGCTGCCTCTCGCAACCGCTGGAGAGCCATTTTGTCGGTTCCCAGGTCGATGGAATCTTGCTGTTTGAAGTTTTCGATCATCCAGCGGACAATGCTGTTGTCAAAGTCATCTCCGCCTAGATGGTTGTTTCCAGAGGTAGCTTTGACTTCAAAAACGCCGTCACCCAATTGGAGTACGGAAACGTCGAAGGTACCGCCCCCTAAGTCAAACACCAGAATGCACTGCTCTTCATCTTGTTTATCCAAGCCGTAGGCAAGAGCAGCTGCCGTGGGTTCGTTGATGATCCGTAAAACTTCCAGTCCGGCAATGGTACCGGCATCTTTTGTCGCCTGCCTTTGGGCGTCTGTGAAGTAGGCAGGTACGGTGATGACTGCCTGGTCTACCTGTTCGCCAAGAAAGTTTTCTGCATCCTGCTTTAGCTTTTGCAGGATCATCGCTGAGATTTCTTGGGGGGTGTAGTTGCGTCCCCGAATTTGGACATCGACGGTATCATCGCGACCTTTGATACAGGTGTAGGGCACGCGCGATCGCTCTACTTCGGTGTCATCCCAGCGGCGACCGATAAAGCGTTTAATGCTGTATACCGTATTTTCGGCATTGGTGACAGCTTGCCGTTTTGCTAGCTGACCCACTAGGCGATCGCCGCCCTTGCCAAATCCCACGATACTTGGGGTCGTTCTCCCTCCTTCTGTGTTAGAGATGACGATGGGTTGACCCCCCTCTAAAACAGCCACGCAACTATTGGTCGTGCCCAAGTCGATGCCAATGACTTTTCCCATAGCTAGCTGTAGTAAAGGTTTACAGGATTTGTTAAGTAGCCGTCGAATTGCTTGTCCGAAATGGTTCGGACCCGGCACCAGATTTCCATCAATTTGATTGTAATTTCTGACGCCTTCAACCGTCGATGCAGTGCATCAAACTCCATTAACTTTCGCCAGAAAGCGGATGACCTTCCTCTGAGGTTACCACGGGCTCCATACCAGCAGCAACTTTGACTAGGGCGTGGCGCAAGACGCGATCGCCCAAGAAATAGCCGCGCACCAGCTGTTCGATCACGGCTCCTTCTGGATATTCATTCGTTGGTTCCCGCATCACGGCTTCGTGGAGATTGGGATCGAAATCTTGACCCTCCGGACGCATGGGAGATACTCCGATGCGCTTGAGAGCGTCTGCCAGCTGTTTGTAGACACTCTGGTAGCTTTTGTGAATGCTCCATTCTCCATCAGTTTGCGGCTTGATCTGCGATCGCGCCCGCTCAAAATTATCCACTACGGGCAGTAACTCAGTAATGGTTGTGCACTTGATCTGCACCTCCGAGTCTTCCTTCTCTTTGAGAGTCCGCTTGCGGAAATTTTCAAAATCTGCGGCTATCCTCATGTACTGAGTTTTGAAAGAGTCACACTGTTGCGTGCGCTCTTCCACTTGCGCTTTTAAAGCCTCCACTTCCCGCGTCAATGCTTCTACAGCCGCTGTGTTGCTGGCTGCTTCTGCGTTACTTTCGTCTCCGCTGGCTCCGGAGGTTGCACTGGCATCTGATACCACATCAGATGTTTGGCTTGTGCCATACACTGACGCCTCCCCTAATGGTTCTCCATTCAAGGTTCCCGTTTCAGATAATGGTTCATTCCCCATTTCCTGTGCCACCGCCTGGTTATCAACCATTGGAGGTGAAGTATTGTCTTGCTGATTTTCTTCCTCGTTCATTGGGCTATCATCCCAGCTAAGAGACTGCTCGCGCTCATTTTAATGGGTAGTCCTGTCGATGTCGCCACTACCACCTCCCGTTCTGTATCAGGTTGGTGTCTCACCACTCCCTGAGTTAGGGATGGAGAGAAGAGGCGCATTGCCACAAAACTTTCCCCTTTCTAGAATCATAGTGTGCCCAGGCATCCTGCCAATACTCTTTAAAGCTTTTGGCTTGACTTTCTGACAAGGCTTGGGTGGGAAAACCGTATCAACACGCCAACCCTACCTTAACCCTACATTGTGCCAAGCTATGCCATCTGCTGGCATTTGCACAGAAATTTCTTTATAGAAGCAATTGCCTACTTTCCGATTGTAACGTCATCTTCACGAATTTCAGGATAGCCATTGAGCGAGTGGGCGTGCCAGACATCAGAATCTAGACAGTAGACGATGTATGAATCGCAAAATAAATTAAGACAATCCTACGCCTAAGACTTGGTTAAGGCTATTATCGTGAATGTTCCCTACCACGTTCAGCCTTACACGCTCCTTGTCATTAACCAAGTCGTGTCCGAGTCTTCTAAGGCTCCGGCAGGTCTTCAATCTTAAAACTTACAGCATCGTTGTACGGATATTACTGCTTGCGGCTAGTGAGGAGCAAATTGGCTTATCGCGTCAATTTTGCCTTTAAAATCGCCACAACGGCTCAACATAAATGATGAAACGGTCTGGTGGTACTGCGGGGGCGCAAGCCCAAGTCGGTTATCTAAACCGTAAAAATTTAGTTTTTGGCTGACGATAGCAATTTTGCTTCATGGTTTTGGGAACAATTTGTAAAGAGGTATTCTCACGGATCTATGACTCAATCCTCACCACGAAATCGCGCCCTTGCTGTCCGCAATGAGTTTTCGCCCTTCGGCAACCAGCTGATTCAGGCAGGCTATGTTGACACCGACCAAATGCGGCAGGCTATGGTAGAAAGCCGCAAGTCTGGTAGACCCTTAACCGAGGTTCTTGAAACGATTACTGGGCGATCGCTTCCCCCAGATTTGCTACGTCAGTATAAAAAACAACAGCTTTTTGAACTCAAAATTCTTTACGGAGTTGAATCTCTAGATCCGGAAATCAGCCAAATTCCCACTTCTCAGATTGGGTCTTTGATTGAAACCCTGATTCCGATCGATATCTGTAGTCGCTATAAACTGGTACCTTTAACGAAAAATGACACCCAGCCCCCCTCGGTACTGGTGGCAATGGTCGATCCAGATAATTTAGCGGCTCAGGACGATCTCAACCGCATCTTACGACCCCAGGGCATCGCCTTGCAGCGAATGGTGATCACTCTGGAAGACTGTTTGAATCTAATTAACCAATACAAGGATGAGCAAACCAGGAAAGAGGAAGTAGCGCGAATCCAAAAGTCTGTGGATGTCTCAGACGTTCTGGATAATTTGAACGACTTAGGCGATGCACCTCCTGAAATTGAAGATGACCTGAATGTAGAGGATGCACAGGGCGCTCCCGTCATCAACTTGGTTAACAGAATCCTCCTCAAGGGTCTGCAAGAGCAGGTTTCAGACATTCATATTGAACCCCAAGAAGAATTCTTACGCATTCGCTTCCGGAAAGATGGGGTGCTACAACAAGCCTTCGAGCCGTTCCCGAAAAAAATCATCCCAGCCGTCACAGCTCGCTTCAAAATCATGGCTGAGCTAGACATTGCCGAGCGACGGATGCCCCAGGATGGTCGTATCCGGCGGGTGTTTGAAGGGCGTAAGGTTGACTTTCGGGTGAATACCTTACCCAGCCGCTACGGCGAAAAGGTGGTCTTGCGAATTCTCGATAACTCTTCCACCCAGCTAGGTTTGGATAAGTTAATTTCCGATTCGGAATCGCTAGAAATTGTCAGAGAAATGGCAAGCCGTCCCTTCGGCTTGATTTTAGTAACCGGGCCAACTGGGTCTGGTAAATCTACCACCTTGTACTCGGTTCTGGCAGAACGGAACGATCCGGGAATTAATATCAGTACGGCAGAAGACCCGATTGAGTATGCCTTGCCTGGGATTACTCAGGTACAGGTAATTCGAGAGAAAGGAATGGATTTTTCCTCGATCTTACGAGCCTTCATGCGCCAAGATCCGGATGTAATTCTGGTGGGTGAAACGCGGGACAAAGAAACGGCGAAAACCGCAATTGAAGCAGCACTAACCGGACACTTGGTGCTGACAACCCTGCACACCAACGATGCCGCCGGTGCGATCGCCCGCTTAGACGAAATGGGTATCGAGCCATTCATGGTATCGGGTTCGCTGATTGGCGTTTTGGCGCAACGCTTGATGCGGCGTGTTTGTAGCGAGTGTCGCCTTTCCTATTCACCCACTTCACAAGAACTCGGTCGATTTGGTTTATCGGCTTCTGGGGACGGGGATATTACCTTCTACAAAGCCAATACTTTACAACCCGATGAAGCGAAGGAAGCCAAAAGCAGAAATGCTCTGTGCCAAAAATGTAATGGCATTGGCTATAAGGGACGTGTGGGTGTTTATGAAGTCATGCGCGTAACCGAACGCTTGCAAAATTTAATCAGCCAAGGTGCCCCCACCGAGCGCATTAAAGAAGCAGCCGTGGAAGAAGGGATGAAGACATTGCTGGCATACAGCTTAGACCTGGTACGCCAAGGTTATACCACTCTGGAAGAAGTAGAACGGGTGACATTTACAGATTCTGGTCTAGAGGCAGAACTCAAAGCCAAGCGGAAGAGCGGTCTAGAATGTGTCACTTGCACTGCTGAGTTAAAGCCAGAGTGGCTAGATTGTCCTTATTGCATGACGCCTCGCTTTTCCGAATAAATTTCAATCGTCAATCGCTAATGGCGAATGGCAATCACCCAAGCTACGCCCTTAGTCAAGGAAAAATTAGCAACTGAGAAATCAAGAATCACCCCAGGAGACAGCCTCATGGAATTAATGATTGAAGACTTGATGGAGCAACTCATTGAAATGGGCGGCTCAGATATGCACATCCAGGCAGGAGCGCCGGTTTACTTTCGCATTAGTGGGAAACTCAACCCCATTGGGGACGAACCGCTTCCTCCCCAGGAGTGTCAGAAACTCATCTTCAGTATGCTGAACAACACGCAGCGTAAGGAATTAGAGCAAAACTGGGAACTTGACTGCTCTTATGGGGTTAAGGGATTGGCTCGCTTCCGCGTCAATGTGTACAAAGAGCGGGGCTACTATGCGGCGTGCTTAAGAGCGTTGTCTTCTAAAATTCCGAACTTCGATCAGTTGGGTCTCCCAGACGTCGTGCGGGAATTGACTCACAGACCGAGAGGAATGGTGTTGGTGACGGGGCAAACGGGTTCTGGGAAAACCACCACCCTGGCTGCGATGCTCGACTTGATCAACCGGACGCGAGCAGAACACATCCTAACGGTGGAAGACCCGATTGAATATGTTTACCCGAACATCAAGAGCTTGTTTCACCAGCGTCAAAAAGGCGAAGATACTAAGAGCTTTGCGAATGCGCTGAGAGCCGCGCTCCGGGAAGACCCGGATATTATCCTGGTAGGGGAAATGCGCGACCTAGAAACCATTGGTCTGGCGGTATCAGCGGCTGAAACAGGTCACTTGGTGTTCGGCACCCTGCACACCAGCTCAGCAGCAGGTACTATCGACCGGATCTTGGACGTATTTCCTCCAGAGCAACAGCCCCAAATCCGCGCTCAGTTGTCTGGTTCGTTATTGGCAGTCTTCAGCCAATGCTTAGTGCCCAAACATAATCCGAAACCCGGTGAATATGGTCGGGTAATGGCGCAGGAAATCATGCTGGTAACACCAGCGATCGCTAACTTGATTCGAGAAGGAAAATCTGCTCAAATTTACTCTGCTATCCAGACTGGAGCAAAATTGGGAATGCAGACGATGGAACAGGCTCTAGCTGGCTATGTCAAAGCTGGTGCCATCTCCTTTGAGGCGGCGATGGGCAAATCATCTAAACCTGAAGAATTACAGCGTATCCTGGGGACATCGCCAGCGACAGGGGCAAAAGCTGGCGCTCGGTAGGTTCGAGGCGGTGTAAAACCTATTGCACTAAGCTTGTATGATGCCAGGTAGTCCAGACCGAATATGTTTCGGTCTGGACTACCTGGCAGCCCTCAGCAGAAATTGTCAAAAACCTCCCCGGAAGACACCTTCCCATTACAAAAATTTTCCTTTTAAAAGCCATTCTTCTTTCACTTAGAGGTGAGGTATGCCTACCTATATTGCTGATGTTCGAGACTCTAAAGGAGCCGCAAAGAAAGACAAAATTGTTGCCGACTCCCTGGGGAGTGCCCGCGACGCCCTGCGCGAAAAATGGGTTTCTGTTGCAAATATCAAAGAAACTCAAACCTTTGACCTGAGCAAATTAAACCTAAAAGAGTTTCAAACTTCTTTAGCGAAGGTTACGGTCAAGGATAAAGCCGTCTTTTCTCGTCAATTTGCCGCGATGGTCAACGCGGGTGTGGCGATTGTTAGATGTTTGGGCGTACTTTCGGAACAATGTAGCAATCCTAAGCTTAAAAAAGCGCTGGTGGAAATTAGCTCAGAGGTTCAACAAGGTGTGAATCTCTCGGATGCGATGCGTAAACATCCGGAGTGTTTCGATAATCTATACGTCAGTATGGTGCAAGCAGGAGAGGTCGGCGGTGTCCTCGATGAGGTACTCAACCGATTAGCCAAAGTCCTAGAGGATATGGCACGCCTGCAAAACCAAGTCAAAGGGGCAATGGCATACCCCGTGGCAGTGGGAATCTTGGCAATCATTGTCTTTATTTGTATGACCGTGTTTTTGATCCCAATCTTTGCTGGCATTTTCAAAGATTTGGGGACAGAATTACCGGCTCTAACACTGTTCATGCTGTGGATTAGCGAAATCCTCAGAAGTTGGAGGATCATCATCCCTATCATTACTGTCATCGTTGCCTCTTTTGTTTACAGACAGTATTACAAGACGCCAGTTGGTCGTGTGACGATGGATCGCTTTTTCTTGAAAATGCCGCTATTGGGCGACTTGAATGAGAAATCATGTGTTGCTCGCTTTTGCCGCATTTTTGGAACCTTGACTCGTTCTGGAGTGCCTATTCTCACTTGCATGGATATTGTGAGAGATACGGCGGGTAACCAGGTAATTGCTAACGCGGTGGAAGCAGCCAAGCTAGACATTCAACAGGGTGGGATGATGAGCTTAGCTTTGCAAAAAGAGCAGGTTTTCCCAATCCTGGCAATTCAGATGATTAGTATTGGGGAAGAGACAGGTCAGTTAGATGCCATGATGATGAAAGTGGCAGATTTCTATGAAGATGAGGTTGAGCAAGCGGTGAAAGCACTCACCAGCGTTCTCGAACCCATTATGATGGTGGTGTTAGCGGGGATGGTCGCGGTGATTTTGCTTTCGATGTATCTCCCCATGTTTGCTGTGTTTGACAAACTAGGCTAATCAATTTCAGGTTTTGGATTTTTCTCATTCCCAGATTTATCTGGGAATGAGATTTGGGATGGAGGGCTTATGGTACTTAACGATGACCTAATCTCCAATCTAAGATTGAAAATTTAAAATCAAAATATGTTTGTTAAGCAATCCTATTACGAAGCTAGCTTGGCGGAGTACAGTAACCTGTCTGGAGCGATCGCATTGCTCAAGCAGCACCGACCTTATCTGGAGATGATTCCTAGTATGCGCCGGTCTGAGGAGAGCGCGATCGCCATTCCTTTTCCGGTGGTGCGAATTCGCCATGCCTCCTCTAGAGCAGAAAGCCATGGCGTTGTCACATCTAGAGGAGAAGCGATTCGCTTGCCCTGTGATGTGGCAATTTTAATGTGTGACCCCGAATGGAAAATCAAAATGGGGGTGGAGATTTTTGTCTTTATTCACCGTCCCCAAGAAGACTTTTCCGACTTTTTGAGTCGATGGCGGCAGACGCAGGTGTGGCTGGACAAAGAATATGAGTGGTTGATGCCGCCTCGCCATCAACACATTTTCAGCGAGGGCGCTGACAAGCTATATCCTTTGTTTGTTGTATTTCCAGAGACGCCAGAACGAATTAAGCGAGGCTTAATGGGAGCCTGTCTCCCCTTTGTCATCCAGACCCCAATGTTGGATGTTGAGGAACAGGCACAGGAATCTTTTTTGCCTGAAAGTCCCAACGTTTGACGGTTGAAGCAGGTTGAAGTGTAATCAACCTGCTAACGTACCCATTTTCAACCTGTTAACTACTTGACAAACTGCGGCATGACTTCGGCGGCGGTCAACAAACCGTAGATGCCTCGACGATGGAGTGCGACTCCGGCTTTGAGATAGCCGAAGGCAGGGCCGCAGACATTGGCTGCCATACTGGTTTCATCGCCAAGGGTAAAGGTATGGGTAGAAATCTTGCCTTCAAAGGTGCGACCTGTCACTTGGACATTCGTGCTGAGCGGTTTTTTGGGATTGCGGGTATCGACGACGCCGCCGACCGTAACGCGATCGCGCGGACAAATTCCAGCTAGCTCTAGCATCACATCATCAGCGTGTTCCATATTCTCCAGAGCCAGGATGCCGTTGGTTTGATCCAGCAATGCTTCCACTTCGGCATCACTCATGGCTCTGGCGCGCTCCACATCGTATCCGGGTAGATGGGCAATATCTTCCCGAATCGTCGCTCGGTAGGCTTCCCAATTTGCAATCCCTACTCCAAACGTAATCTTGACGCTATGGATTTCGGCATAACTTTGGGCGGCAAGAGCCGCTGCCGCTGTCAACAATCCAGGCGTCGCCCCACAGCCAGTCAGATAAGTAATTCCTGCTGCAAGAAGTTCCTCTTGCAGATCCAGTAGCTGCTCGACAGCGCTGGTACGCTTCATGGCGTCTACCAGAACCCCCCGCCAGCCAGATTGAATAAATTGCCGCGCGACGGACGCCATAAAGGTGTTGGGCAGATTGGGCAGTGCTAGGAAATATCCATCTACCGGCTTAGCTCGTTCGATTAAGTCCTGGATGCTCTGGCTGCTGAGGGTGCCTGTCGGCTCTAAATAGCCAAGAGAACCCCTTGTTTGGTAAATCCCAATGCTGGCATCTGGATCTAACCCTTGGGCGGCGTAGGTATAGCCTTTCTGGTCAGCAGCTGCAACCCAGATCATCTCGCGTTTTGGCGCAAGCACTCTGGCGGCAGCCTGCCCCAGTCCACCAAAGCCCAAGACGCCCACTCGAATGGGGGTTGGGGAGTTGATTGAACCTGTGACTTGCTCTGCACTCATAGCGTCTTCTTGCAATTGAACAAACTTTAATTATCCAGGCTCCTGGACGCGCCGGTTCGTTCACTTTTGAGAGCTTGAGCGATCGCTCAAGAAGTCTGTTGGCTTTTTTGCTCAATTTCGGATAATTTCTCTATCTTGACGCAGATGTAAAGTTAAGCGACACTGACAAATAATCAAAGTAAGACTCGCCTAATTAATTAAGTTTTGTTACGTTTTAACTCGTTGTGACTCAATTGCTCAACATTTGAGCAACATTAATTTATTAATATCCCAGCGAGTCAGTTCTAAGAAAGATGTCTTATCCGGCAGCATCATCAGTATGGTTTGTGCCGCCGCCTAACTTGAGCAATCCCTAACCAATGAGCATGGAAACGCTAGAGTTTATCATTTATCCGGATGGTCGGGTGCAGGAGAAAGTCACCGGAATTACTGGGAAATCCTGTGCCGAAGTGACTGCCGCTATTGAAGCCCAATTGGGTCTGGTACTAACTCAGGAACCGACTTCTGAATTTTTTGCCTCAGTGATTCATCAGAGTGCGACGGCGACAGCCGGGGCAACTTATAGCGAGTGGTAAGGTAAGTTTTTTTTTGAGTCCAACTTAATTTATTTGAAAAAATCGTCATGTCACACTTTAGCAACATCAAAACTCAAATCCGCAATCTTGTCTCGTTAGAAGCCGCTTTGACCGACTTAGGAATAGATTGGAAATCTGGCCCGCAAACAGTGCGCGGCTATCGCGGTCAAACCCTTACGGCTGATGTTGCCATTGAGCAAAAAAATGGTTATGACATTGGTTTTCGTTGGAACGGTCAGGAATACGAACTTGTTGCTGACCTACAGTATTGGCAGCAAACGGGTTCTGTAGAGCGGTTTCTCAACCGAGTGACTCAGCGTTATGCTTACCACACGGTTGTCAAAGAATCTGCAATGCAGGGCTTCCAAGTTGCCGAGCAAAAACAGAATGAAGATGGTTCAATCCGCCTAGTAGTGCAGCGCTGGAGTGCCTAATGTCTGATTACCCAACTCCTGAACAGCCAACTCCCGAACGTTCTGGCTTGGAGCCAGAGTTAGGTGGTATTTGGCGGGATGCACCGGAACGTTCGGGTTTGGAGCCGGAGTTGGGTGGCACCCTGCGGCAAAAAGGCGTCTATGTTGATGAAATAACCTGTATTGGCTGCAAGCACTGTGCCCATGTTGCTCGCAATACTTTTTATATTGAGCCAGATTATGGGCGATCGCGTGTAGTTCGGCAGGATGGAGACTCGGAAGAAGTCATTCAAGAAGCAATTGACACCTGTCCGGTCGATTGTATCCACTGGGTCGATTACACGGAATTGAAAAAGCTTGAACAAGAGCGGCAATATCAAGTGATTCCATTGATCGGATTCCCTGCTGACCATGCGATTACGGCTGTGAAGCAGCGGCAAAAGAAGGTTAAAAAAAGCAACCGAAACCCATAGACTAAAGGTTCGCTGGTATAAAAAATGCCCGTCTGTACGGGCTAAATAAATAAAACCCCCAATAGCAGGCATCTGTTGGGGGTTTTATTTAAAGCATTGCACTCAGTTTCTAACGAGAAACCCCTTGCACGACTGGACGCACACCAGAGCCAGGGAACGGTTCCGGAGTACCCAACCAGTTAAAGTCATTCAGCCGAAAACTGATGGAACCCAGCTGCAAAACAGGGTTGTAACGCAGGACAATGTTGTAGGTGCGGCGGCTGTATTCCAGAAAGTAGTCGGTGCTGATGTTCTCCTTAGTATTTAAATTGACCGAGGTTTGAAAACCCAGGCGAAACGGGCCATAAATCTGTTGGGTAATGCCCGCGGAAAGGACGTTGGTATCCACGAGGCGGTCAAATAAGAAAGGTGATATACCACCACGAGCAACTTGAGAGTAGGTAACGTTAAACCCGGTGTAATCTAAAAAAGGTCGGGAGAAATGACCGAATTGTCCTTGCACCCCAATGCTCCCGCTCAGGGATTCCTGGCTATCCCCACTACTGTAACCACTATAAACGCCGGTGACGCCCGTCGTTAATAGTACATAGGGAACAACTGGCACGGGTGTGTAGCGCAGTCCTTCGGTGGGGGTGGCAGGCAACCCTTTACCCCGCCAAAGTAAAAAGTTGCGGTTGAGGGAGGCACTGGCTTGATAGCGACTGAGACTGACGCGATTGTTGGTTTGCCCTGGTTCGAGCAAGTCTAAACGGTCTGTATCTGCGTTGATGAACTGGGCACCCGCTTGATAAGTGAGGTTGATGCCAGTATTCCCTAAGGGAATGACCGGAGAAGTCAGAACTGCGCCTAAACTACTCTGGACCGTTTGATAGCCGAGGGAGCCGTTGAACAGGCGATCGCGGTAGCTATATTCTAAATTTAAGGTATGGGGTAGACGGGTGCCGATAATCTGGCGCAGCCGCAGGCTCGCTCTTAGCTGGTCGTCTGCGATCTCTTCGGGATCTAGACTGGTGAAAACAGCCGACCCTCTCAAGGTTGTGGTGGGACTGAGGGTGGCATCTAGTCTAGTCCTGAGACCAAACACGGAGGGATCGAGGAAGCTCCCCTCAGAAACCGCTTTTTGAAGAAAATATTGCGGGGTGACGCGCAATCGCACGCGGTTGGTAGAAATCAGTTGAAAGGTTCGTTCCGCAAACACACCACCTCGGTCTTCAGCATCATACCCGAACGTGACGAGACCCGGTTCGGTTTCGCTCCGGTCAATCACTCTGCGATCTTGAAAAATTGGGATCGAAAAACCCTGGTCAAAAACGACGCGGGAGCGGGTGGTGGTAATTTCATCTACCAGGGGCGAAATCCGCCTAAATCTGGCTGTATCTGCCCGTACCTCAAGTTCTGGTGGCGAAAAGGGATCGTTGGTTAGGCGAACATTGGTAGCAAAAGCTCCTTCAGAGTCGAAATCCACCCGGTCGGCTTGAAAGCGCAGCCGGTTAATTGCGCCCCCTTCCTGAAACGGCTGCTGGTTTTGGATGTTCTGGCTAGCCCCAAAGACCAGTCCGTAGCCGCCGGGACTGGTGATATTCGAGACGGGTTGGTTGGCGGTAATGCGATCGCTTAACGGTCGCACTGACGCAGCCGCAGCACTGACATCATTGGGTAAAGGACTCGAAAAATCTGCCCCTGCTGAAGGCTGGTAAATCTCGCCACTGGCATTTAAGAGGAAACCGCTATCCTGGGCAAAATAATACTCAACGCGATCGCCCCGCAGCACTTGTTCTCCTCGCGTCATGGCGACATTCCCGTCGCCCACTACAACGCGATTTGGCAAGTTTACCTGTAGCCGATCCGCATCTACTACCGCACCCTGGTAGCGCAAGACAACATCGCCTTCTGCTGTAACGACTTGTCGATCTACATCGTATTCTTGCTGGTCAGAAGTTAATTCCACGACGCCTCCCGTACCGCCAGAAGTCGTAGGTGGCGTCGTACCGGGGGCGGGAGCGGGTGCTGGTTGATTTTCTGAAGTCGGAGGTGCCGGTGCGGGCGCTGATGCCGGTGCAGGTGCCAATTCCTCTTCAGGCCAAGGCTCACCTTCCGACACGGGCGCTGGAGGAGTAGACTCTATCGGAGTTTCACTCGGCAAAGATTCCGGAGATTCCGGAGATTCCGGAGATTCTGAGGGTTCTGGAGGCTGTTGATCGACACTCGGCAGCTGCTTTTGCAACACAGGAGGAGTTTCTGTGCGTTCTTTTGCGATCGCAGCCTGACTTTCAGCGTTCTCTTCCCTAGGTTCTGACTCTTGATTTTCTACCGACGAAGCATCAAATTCAGCAACGTTCGGAACATCCTGGTCTGGGTATGCGTAAGGGCGAAGCCGTTGTGCTGATAATGCAGGGTCATCATCATTCTGGTCTGTCTGCACAGATGCTTCTTCCCTACCACTCCGATTCCGGACGATTGGATGACCCACTGAAATTGGGGCACCAAGGGGGGCAGCTTTTCTGGTGGGGATAGAAATTACAGAGAGCGAGGAAGAAGACTCCGGCGCAAACGTTTCCGGCTGCGTCGGGGCAGCAAGGGTCTCAGGTTGCAGGGTTCGCTGGGAATCCGATGCAATTGTTTGAGCGGAGACAGCTAGAGAAGTGACATCCTCTGGCGGCAACGTGTTGATAATCGCAGGCGGTGGGGGCGGCGGAACTGGTTGGGGCATCTTCTAGCAACAGGAGTTGAGCGGACAGCACCAATGCCTATCCTCAACTGCACTCTGAGTAGGGTGCCTCGCAGTGGACTGCTGCCCCGACATCGGCCTGAGGCATAAAGCGATCGCTGTTTATTCCAGATCCCGGCGTTTTGGGTTACGGGAAGGATCGCTGGACAAAAATCCAAACACAAAGAGCAGGCTGAAGAAGGCAACGACTATATAAACGACAATTTTGAGAGTCACCATACCGATATCTACTCCAGACGGGAAAGGCTGAATGTTGCTGCCTTAAAGGCAGAACAACTTTCTCATAATACCGAAATATTGCTTCATTTTTGCCTTGAGTCTGGAGTGATTGTTGACCTCAAGCGGTCAGTCCAGCCGTCGTTTGAGCTGCTTAAACTGCTCTGACGATTGCCAGAGCGCGAAGTTTCCCTAGCGATCGCTTAGTTGTTATACCACGAGATCGCACCCGGTTCCTGGGTTTTAACTTTTCCCTAGCTCAAAATCAAGGAAATTGCAGAACCCGGGAAATACTGAAATCCTTGCTAGGGTGCGATCCCAGATAGCTAAGGTGTTTGGACGCCAGGAGGATAAACACGCGAATGCCACTAAATGCCACTAATGGTGCCCAAGGGCAGCGTTGCAAGAGACGCGATGTTCACCGCTTTTAGGCGATCGCTCCCGTGCTAGGAGCGCTTTTCTAAACAAATTTTCTCAATATTCCCTGGAAAAACCAGGATTTTGGATTGAAAGCGGCAGCTTGCTAAGGGCAGCTAGCTGGATAAAGGGATCAACATTTCCAGTCCAAAAGAAGAGTATAAAGAGCATCCAACTTGTAGCGGAAGTGAGTACACAATAGCTCTATTAAGACTTTAGAGGCTTTGTCAATGCAGCCGATTCGGACATTTAACGTTTCCCCCGCCTTGCCGTCAAGACTAGAACCCTTACGAAAACTGGCATATAACCTGCATTGGGATTGGAACTTTGAAACTAAAGAGTTATTTCGCCGCCTAGACCGCGATTTGTGGGAATCCAGCCGTCACAATCCAGTGCTAATGCTGGGAACTATTTCTCAAGCGCGGCTACAAGAAGTTGCTGAAGATGAAGGCTTTGTTGCCCACATGGAACGAGCCAGCCGCCAGCTAGACGACTACCTGCAAGAACGGACGTGGTATCGCAAACACAGGAATGAGGTGAACGAGCAGAGGACTGAGAAGAAACAAGAAAATTCTTCTGCTTCCTCACTCAGTCCTCAGTCCTCCGTCCTCAGCACCCAGGAGTGTTATGCCTATTTCTGCGCGGAATTTGGTCTAACCGACTGCCTGCCCATTTACTCTGGTGGCTTGGGCGTTCTCGCGGGAGACCATCTTAAATCAGCCAGTGACTTAGGCTTACCGCTGGTTGCCGTCGGCTTACTCTATCAGGAAGGGTATTTTGCCCAGTACCTCAATGCCGATGGTTGGCAGCAGGAACGCTATCCGGTTAACGATTTCTACAATATGCCGTTGCACCCGGAGCAAAATCCTGACGGTTCGGAACTGCGGATTTCTGTAGAGTATCCAGGGCGCACCGTCTATGCCCGTGTCTGGCGCGTGCAAGTGGGAACTGTGCCCCTATACCTGCTCGATACCAACATTGAGCCAAACAATCCCTACGACCACGACATCACCGACGAGCTGTATGGTGGTGACTTGGATATGCGGATTCATCAGGAGATGATGTTGGGCATCGGGGGCTTCCGGATGCTGAAGGCGCTGGGATATAAACCCACTGTTTACCATCTGAATGAAGGTCACTCAGCGTTTCTGATTCTGGAACGCATCCGGATGCTGATGCAGGAAGAGAAACTGGATTTTGCCGCCGCTAAACAAGTGGCGCAAGCAAGTCAAGTTTTCACGACTCACACACCTGTCTCTGCTGGGTTCGATTTGTTCCCCCCGGATAAGGCTCTTTATTACGTGGGGCACTATGCCGATATTTACGGACTTTCCCACGAAGAGTTTCTCGGCTTAGGACGGGAGGACACTGGGGATTTGGCGTCACCGTTTAGCATGGCAGCACTGGCGATGAAGACATCGAGCTTTGTCAATGGGGTTGCTCAGCTGCACGGGTTGGTGTCGCGGAAGATGTTTCAGAGTCTCTGGAAAGATTTTCCACTCAATGAGGTGCCGATTACCGCGATTACGAATGGAGTCCACGCCCGCACTTGTGTAGCGAAGTCAACGCAGGAGCTGTATGACCGCTACCTTGGCCCTCAGTGGTCTGACGCGCCAGTAGACGATCCGTTGTGGGAGCGGGTGCAGTCGATTCCGGATGAGGAGTTGTGGCGCAATCACGAGCGTCAGCGGTCAGAACTGGTGGTGTTTGTGCGCGATCGCCTAGTGAGAAAGTTGCGCGATCGCGGTGCTTCTCCCTCTGAGATTGACCAAGCGCAGGAAGTATTAGATCCAACGGTGCTAACAATCGGGTTTGCCCGTCGTTTTGCGACTTATAAGCGGGCAACTCTGTTTTTGCGGAACCTAGACCGGATCAAGAAAATCTTGTTGGGCGATCCAAATCGGCGGGTGCAATTCGTCATTGCTGGAAAAGCTCATCCCAAGGATATGCCTGGGAAGGAACTGATCCGGGATATCATTCATTTCTCGCGGGATGAAGGAATGAATGCCAGCGTGGTGTTTATCCCGGACTACGACACTTATGTTGCCCGATTAATGGTGGCGGGTTGTGATGTTTGGTTGAACACTCCCAGGCGTCCGCGAGAAGCATCTGGTACCAGTGGGATGAAAGCTGCAATGAATGGTTTGCCGAATCTGAGCGTGCTGGATGGCTGGTGGGATGAGGCAGATTATGTCCGCACTGGCTGGCCCATCGGTCACGGAGAAGACTATGAAGACATCAATTATCAAGATGATGTGGAAGCGAATGCTTTGTACGACTTGCTAGAACAGGAAGTCGTGCCGCTATTCTATAACCGGGATGGTGCTGGAATTCCCCGCAAGTGGACTGCCAAAATGAAGGATTCGATTCGATTGAATTGTCCGTTCTTCAATACGTCGCGGATGGTGCGGGAGTATGCAGTGCGGGGATATTTCCCAGCGAGCGATCGCTACTCTACGATGACCGCAGACAACCACGCCCCCGCCAAGGATGTAGCCGCCTGGAAGCAACGAATCTTCGAGCAATGGTACAACATCAAAATCGAAGAAGTTGATGTCTCTGAACCGGCTGGGATTATGGTCAACCAAACCGTTAGCGTCAAAGCGCGGGTTAATCTGGGGGAACTCAGCTCCGATGATGTTCAAGTTGAACTTTATCAGGGTGCAGTTGGTGTCGATGGGGAAATTGTCAACGGCATTCCCGTAGTGATGGATTACCAAGGCAAAGATCAACAAGGATGTAGTATTTACACTGTTGATATTCTTTATACCTCCAGTGGTTTGCAGGGTTTCTCTTTACGGGTTTTGCCAAAACACGACAATCTATCAAGCCCCTACGAATTGGGGCTGATTCTTTGGGCTTAGATAGTTTTGAGTTTTGAGTTATTAATTCAAAATTTAAAACTCAAAATGATTCTTGGGGACGACAATATATCCGGTGGTGTCATCTCCCAGCACCAGATTTCTTTCTAATCCCCAGTACCACCAGTGAGCGCCTACATAGGCACAGATGAGACTATCTAGCTTATCTTCTAAGGCTTTAAAGGTGGCAAGGGTACTGGGGATTTCTAAGAGAAACGAACCGCCAAGACGCAGAGGACGCAGAGAGGAAGAGGCAGAAGAGACATCTAGTTTTGGTGTCAGGTTGGGTAGGCTATTTACAATATACTGGCGGAGTTTTATGAGTTCTATTTGACGTTCTGCTAGTTTTCCTTTTTTGTATTTAAGAATCCGCTCTAAGCTGAATAAATTTACGATGGCTGGGTGGGGAAATACTTCGATTTGATAGCGTCCCGGTTGTTGGGGTTCGATCGTTGGTGCGTGAGCAAATCCACGGGATTCGAGGCTGAGTCCAAATCCTACGGTGCGTTGGGCGAAGGGGAGTCCTCGATTCGCTGGGTAGCAACCCGCGTGATAGCGACCAAAATATTTGTGGGTAAGTTTATCAGGTAGTCGCGTCCCGGTGGTATTAGGAATCAGTGTTGGGGCATCAACGGCAATCATCGCCGGTTCTGCTGCGGGTGCCCAGGTATCAATCCAGTTGAGAATCTCTTCTATTGTTTCGAGTCTATCTAAATCCAGCAGATGCAACTGCCCATCTTCCCAAGCGAGGCAGCATAATCCGCTGGGTTGCGATCGCCATCCCAAATCAATGCCTAAAAATTTCATCACGCTGAAATTTTATTATCTATCTTAGTGCTTCGTGCCGCTCATCTTATTCAAATTTGCGAATCAAATTCAAAAATGGTTCAATTCTGTTGCATAGAAACACATAGTTATGAGGTAAATGAAGCGATGCTTTATAGCTTCTGAATTCGTCTCGAAGTCAATAGATTAGCTGTTTGGAATTTACTTTACAAAATAATTTTAATATAACTTGTTAATAACCCAAACAAATTAAAGTATTTACAAACAGTGTTGCTGATGCAACTAATAATTCTGTTAAGGAGTCCCTTTTAAGCAGTAACTAGGCTGTTAAATATGCAAAGTATCTGAATTCCTAGGGCTATGATAGTATAAAAATCCAGTCACTGGCATACATTGTTCTTTTTGACCCTAAACAAGTAGTAGTTATTACACCAAAGTAGTGATAATGAACAATTATAAAGGATGCAATTACTGTCTGCATTATCGCCCTGATGGAACCTGTGTTGCTTTTGACCCTGGTTTTATTCCAATAACGATTGCTTCAGGGCAAACAAAACATATCCAACCTTTACCAAATCAGGGAAATACGATTGTTTATGAGCCAGCCGGAAAATCTATATTCTCCAGGTTGGATGAGTATCGGATGAATAACAAGCTGATGCGTGAAAGAATAGAGGTTATAGAAGGCGACATTACTCAGCAACAAGTGGATGCCATCGTCAATGCTGCGAATGAATCCCTAATGGCTGGTGGTGGGGTTTGTGGAGCTATCCATCGTGCTGCTGGGTTAGGGCTTGAGGAAGAATGTCTACAACTGAAGGTTTGCACGGAAGGCGATGCCAAAATAACAAAGGGCTACAACCTCCCAGCAAAGTGGGTTATTCACACGGTTGGACCAGTATGGGAAGGTGGCAGGTATGAAGAACATAAAGTGCTGGCTCAGTGCTATCGCAATTGCTTTGCTTTGGTAGAGCAATATAAAATTAAAACCGTAGCATTTCCATCTATCAGTACAGGAGCCTATGGCTTCCCGGTAGAGAAAGCAGCAAAAATCGCAGTTTCTGAAGCTAGACGTTTTCTGGAGCGAAACACCTCAGTTGAGAAGATAATGTTTGTTTGCTATGAAAAGCAGACTTATGACCACTACACTATCAATCTAGATGAAATTCTGCCAGCCAAACCCGAGTGAATTACTTCAGGAAAATATTTACAATTGCCATCTAATCGCCTATTTATTTCATAAATAATCAATTTCTTCTAGAGCGGCTACGAGGGGAAAATTATCAAGAGATAACTCGCAGGAAATTCATAGCCAAAAATCTAAACATTTAAGCTAGCTACGTTGTGCAATCAACAAAACTCCTGAAAAGCGCGATCGCATTCTGAGCATGGATGGTTATTTTCCATCCATGCAGAAAATTGATTATGGGTAAAATGGAGCGTTTAGGTAACGAATAATTGCAAAAGACGCGATCGCTCCTTTGTCTCTGGGCTATTAAAATAACGCCTAAAATAACGCCGCGCTGATGCCAGAAAATGTCAAACTAGATAGATAAGTTTTGTTAACGCAGCCATTAAAGCTGCGCTTCTAGATAGCTAAATTGAAATTCATGGTTAAGCAGCGCGTTCTCTCTGGGGTTCAACCAACGGGTAATCTGCATCTCGGTAACTACTTGGGAGCGATTCGCAACTGGGTAGAAGGGCAGAGTCAGTACGAAAATTACTTCTGTGTGGTGGATTTGCACGCGATTACCGCGCCGCACGATGCCAGCACCTTGGCTGAAAATACTTATAAAATTGCTGCTTTGTATTTGGCTTGTGGGATCGATTTGCAGTATTCCAGTATTTTCGTGCAATCCCACATCCCTGCACATAGCGAACTGACTTGGCTGCTGAATTGCATCACTCCCCTCAACTGGCTGGAAGATATGATCCAGTTCAAGGAAAAGGCAGTTAAGCAGGGAGAAAATGTCAATACTGGTTTGCTAGACTATCCGGTGCTGATGGCGGCAGATATTTTGCTGTATCAGGCGGATAAAGTGCCGGTGGGAGAAGATCAGAAGCAGCACTTAGAATTGACCCGCGATATTGCGAATCGGTTTAATTACCAATTTTGCCGGGAAAAGCCGGTGCTGAAACTGCCAGAGCCGCTGATTCGGACTGAAGGGGCGCGAGTGATGAGTCTGACGGATGGCACTCGGAAGATGTCGAAATCCGATCCTTCGGATATGAGTCGGATTAACCTGCTCGATACGCCAGAGCAAATCCAAAATAAGATTAAACGCTGCAAAACTGACTCAGTGCGCGGTCTAACTTTTGACGATTCGGAACGACCCGAAGCCCGAAATTTGCTGACGCTATACATGGTGCTTTCGGGCAAGACGAAGGAAGAAGCCGCAGCCGAGTGTCAGGATATGGGCTGGGGACAATTCAAGCCATTGCTGACGGAAACCACGATTAACGCCCTGAAACCGATTCAGGAAAAGTATCAAGCGGTGATGGATGACAAAGGCTATTTGGAGTCCGTGTTGCGCGATGGCAGGCAGAAAGCGGAAGCGATCGCGTCCGTTACTCTCGCCCAAGTGAAAGCTGCCCTCGGTTATTCGGTTCCCCTTTAACCAGATATAAGTTATCAAGGATGGAAGCGATTAGTGATTGATGCTTCAGAATGAGTTATTTAATTCAAAATTCAGCAGGAACGCGGGAACCCCGCCCCTACAAGACCAATTTGCGTACTGCTGTGGAATCGGGTGAATTTTTAGTGACTGCCGAGGTTGCCCCTCCCAAGGGCGGCGATCCTTCCGAGATGCTGAAAATGGCGAAAACCCTCGAAGGTCGGGTTCATGCGGTCAATATTACCGATGGCAGTCGGGCAGTGTTGCGGATGTGTTCAATGGCGGCTTCGGTGATATTGCTCCAGCATGGAATCGAGCCGATTTGCCAGATTGCTTGTCGCGATCGCAACCGCATCGGATTGCAAGCTGACTTGATGGGTGCCCATGCTTTGGGAATTCGCAATATCTTAGCTTTAACCGGCGATCCCGTAAAAGCTGGAGATCATGCCGATGCCAAGAGTGTATTCGACCTAGAATCCGTGCGGTTGCTGGGATTAATCAAAAAAATGAATCTCGGCTTCGACTGGAACGACAAACCCTTGAGTGATGGGGCAACTGACTTATTCGTGGGTGCTGCTATCGATCCGCAATTAGCTAGCTGGTCGGGGTTGCAAAGTCGATTTGAGCGGAAATTAGCAGCAGGGGCGCAGTTTTTCCAAAGTCAGCTGATTTGCGATTTTGACCGGCTAGAAAAATTTATGGATCAAATCGCGGCTGGTTGTGGAAAGCCAATTTTGGCAGGAATTTTTCTGCTCAAATCTGCTAAGAATGCCCAATTTATCAATCGATGCGTGCCTGGAGTAAATATTCCCGACCACATTATTGAGAGACTCGCCGCTGCTTCAGATCCCTTGCAAGAAGGGATGCTAATTGCCGCCGAACAAGTCAAATTAGCTCGTCAACTCTGCCAAGGGGTTCATATGATGGCAGTGAAACGAGAAGATTTGATTTCGCAAATCCTCGATTTAGCCGGAATTCCACCGCTGACTCCGGTGATGACAGCAGGAGAAAATAATGAACACACAAACAACAAAGCAGTTGCCGATTCCGCCTCACTTTGATGCCAAAAAGGTCGGGGAAGTCTGGCGGGTGCCGTATCAGCAACGGGCAGCGGATGCGAGGGAGTGGGCGAAAAAACACCAGATTTCAGCGGCGGCTGAGGACAAAACTCGCATTTGCCTATTGTTAATCGATGTCCAGAATACGTTTTGCATCCCCGATTTTGAATTATTTGTCGGTGGGAGAACGGGTACGGGTGCGGTAGAAGATAATCGGCGGCTGTGTGAATTTATTTATCAAAATTTGGGAGTCATTAGCGCGATCGCTCCCACAATGGATACTCACACGGCAATGCAAATTTTCCACCCCATCTTCTGGATTAACAACGCCGGAGAACATCCCACCGCCGCCGTCACGATGATTACACCGGAGGATGTTCACCAAGGCGTGTGGAAGGTGAATCCAGCCGTTGCTGGAATTGCCAGTGTCGATTACGCCGAACTTTCCTCACACGCTTTGCATTATGTCAAACATTTGAGTGAAGCCGGGAAGTATCCGCTGACAGTGTGGCCTTATCATTCCATGCTGGGTGGAATTGGTCACGCTTTGGTGTCAGCGGTAGAAGAGGCACTCTTTTTCCACTGTATTGCCCGGAATAGCCAAACGCAGTTTGAAATTAAAGGCGACAATCCTTTAACTGAAAATTATTCTGTCCTCCGGGCGGAAGTTTTGGAAAGTACAAATGGACGCCCGATTGCTCAGAAAAATACCAGCTTGATTCAACAGTTACTCGCGTTTGATGCGGTGATTATTGCTGGTCAAGCCAAGAGTCACTGCGTTGCTTGGACAATTGATGATTTGTTATCAGAAATAACCGCAAAAGACGCTAATCTTGCGAAAAAGGTGTACTTGCTAGAAGATTGCACCTCACCTGTTGTCGTTCCTGGAGTGGTGGATTATACGGATGGAGCAGAAGAAGCTTTTGCCAGATTTGCAGCAGCGGGAATGCATCTGGTTCAATCAACTCAACCCCTAGAAACCTGGGCTGACTTTCCTAAAATTGGGAATGGGTAAGTGAGTTTTGAGTTTTAGAGTTTTGAGTAACAAGAGAGTTTTGAATAACAAGAGAGTTTTTTAATCTGAAAATTAACCTTAAAAATTATTACTAATTACCATTCACCAATCGCCAATCACCCCTTACCAATTACCGATGACTAGCAGCAACGATGCAATTCAGGCACTGCGCGAGGCTCTCCGATTTTCTCCGGATAATGTACCCTTGCGACAACATCTTGCAGAGACACTTTTGAGCCAGGGTCAGGCAGAGGAAGCCGAGCAAGAATACCGCCTCGCCTTAGCGCGATCGCCCGAAAATCAGCAGTTGAAATTGGGATTAGCTCGTGCCTTCTATCAACAAGGAAAACATCCCCAAGCGCTGGTAATTGTGGAAGATCAAATAAAGCGCTTGGATTGTCCAGCGGGTGCTTTTCTGCTTCATGCGCGTCTTCTTCTCAACACGGGGGCTGTAGAACAAGCTGTCCGTCAGTATCGCAGAGCAGTCGAAGCCGATCCGGCTGTCAAAGATGCTGATTTTGCCGAAAGGTTGGGAATTGGGGCACAGGAGGACCTTCAAGAGGTCGTAGACGGGAAAATTCGGGCAGGGGTGGGAGACTTTCCAAACTCAGAAGAAGATACTCCAGTCGAAAAACCCGCGATCGGATTCCGAGATGTTGGCGGTATGGAAGCGGTCAAAGACGAAATTCGGATGAAAATTATTTATCCCCTGAAACAGCCGGAACTGTACAAAGCTTACGGGAAGGCAATTGGGGGCGGAATTTTAATGTACGGCCCTCCGGGTTGCGGTAAAACTTACCTGGCTCGTGCGACAGCTGGCGAAATTAATTCTAGTTTCCTCTCTGTCGGAATTAACGATGTATTAGATATGTGGTTGGGCAACAGCGAACGCAATTTGCACGACCTTTTTGAACAAGCCAGACGCAACCAACCTTGCGTATTATTTTTTGATGAAGTTGATGCTTTAGCTGCCAGTCGTGCGGATTTGCGACAAAATTCTAGCCGCATGGTAATTAACCAATTCCTGTCAGAATTGGACGGCGTGAGGAGTTCTAATGAAGGGGTATTAATCCTAGCTGCAACGAACGCCCCTTGGCACTTAGACTCAGCCTTCCGTCGTCCGGGACGCTTTGACCGCATCTTGTTTGTACCGCCGCCTGATGCAGAAGCAAGGGCGGCGATTTTGCGCTTGCTGTGTCGGGGTAAGCCAGTGGAGGATATTGACTACAACCACTTAGCGAAGAAAACTGAGAATTATTCAGGCGCAGACTTAATGGCAGTGGTGGATGTGGCAGTAGAAAAGAAGTTAGCGGAAGCGATGAAAGTAGGTATCCCGAAGCCACTGACTACCAAAGATTTAGCCTCGGCGGCGGGAAGCGTGAAACCTTCAACAAAAGAATGGTTTTCAACGGCTCGAAACTACGCCTTGTATGCGAATGAGAGCGGTTTGTACGATGACATCCTGAAATATCTGAAACTCTGATGGGCGTACATTTGGAGCGTGCCGAAATCCTCATGGCTCAATCGCGTTATGAGATGGCGGCGCAGGAATTGCAGCAGGAATTAGCAGTCGATCCAGATAGCGCCCAGGCTTATGCGTGGCTAGGCTGGTGCTTGAGGTTTCTCAAGAAGTACGAGGAAGCAATAAAAGAAGCTGAGCAAGCAATTAAGCTGGCACCAGATTGGGAGAATGGTTATTACGTTCTGGGTTGGATTCTCTGCGATCGCAATCAGCTTCTGGAAGCTGAGAACGTAACCAAAGAGGCAATTCGCCTAAATCCTGAAAATGCCAACCATTTCATCCTACTATCAAACATTCGAGTTAAACAAAAGCGATGGCAGGAGGCACTAGAAGCAGCGACGCAGGGGCTTAACATAGAGCCAGAGAATGTTGACTGTTTGAATAACAAAGGGATTGCCCTATTCGAGTTGGGTCGAACAGAGGAGGCAATCGCTACGACTGAGCAAGCGATCGCGCTTGACCCGGAGAATGCCCTTAACTACAACAACTTGGGATGGATGATACTGAATCGGGAAGGAAGCCCCACGAAAGCTTGGGAGTATTTCCGCCAAGCACTCCGACTCAACCCCAATTTGGAATCTGCACAGGATGGACTCATCCAAGCGATCAAGTTAAAAAACCCACTATACAGACCAGTTTACAGGTGTGTAATATTCCCGTACCGCCGTTTACAACTAGGCAGATTTTTGAGCGGGAAAGCTTTGTTGGGCTTCTTTGCCTGCTTGTGTTTGGGATTCCGTATATTGCTGAATCTTGCTGCAACTAATCCCAATCCTTTGATTTGGTTAGCGCTGATTGTTTTGTTTTGGTTAATCTTTTTGCCTTGGTTTGTAGACCTCTTGATAACCCTATTACTCGAATTGAAGTTTAAGCAATCCTATTGGCTCACGACTTTAGTTTGGGCAATAGTAAGCGCATTTTATTTGTGGTTAATGACCGGAAATTCTAAAACTCTGTTTGCTCCCGTTTTATTCGGATTGTTGCTTCTGCCTGTATCGGCAACATTCCGATCTTCAGCAGGGTGGCACAGCAACCTCATGGTGGGATATACAACCATCATGGGGTTAGTTGGGCTGGCAGGGCTAGTTCTTCCATTACCAGGGCTACCTTTTGTAAGTGTTGACGTTTGGTTCTGGTTGACTTGGTTCATCGTTCTCGCATTGGGAACGCTTTTTTCCTTTTCTTTGAGCAGAAGAAGCTCTCCCAAGTTAAAGTAGTGCCTGAAAAAGAATGGTTTTTGACTGCTCGTAATGATGCCTTATATGCGAATAAGAGCAGTTTGTACGACGACATCCTGAGATGACATCCTGAAATATCTGAAACTCTGATGGGCATACATTTGGAGCGGGCACAGCTGCTGATTGAGCAGTCGCGGTATGAAATGGCAGAGAAAGAACTGCGACAGGAACTGGCAATGGAGCCAGATAGTGCGATCGCGCATACTCTGCTCGCCCTGTGCTTGAATTATCGCCAAATGTACCCGGAAGCCACTCAGATGGCTCAGCGAGCGATTCGCTTGGCTCCCGATTGGGGTTACGCTCACTACGTCCTGGCTTATATTCTGTGCGATTACAACCAGCTTCTAGAAGCGGAAACGGTACTCAAAGAGGCTTTGCGGCTGAGTCCTGATAACCCCAGCTACTTCGCCCTACTCTCGCGCATCCGATATAATCTACAGCTTTGGCACTCAGCACTTGAAGCGGCAACCCAAGGGCTTGTCGTTGACCCAGAGGATGTGGAGTGCCTAAATTACCGAGCGATGTGTCTGATGCAACTCGGTCGCTTACCAGAAGCTCAGGCGGTCATTGAGAGTGCGATCGCGCTTGACCCAGAATATGCAGGAAGCTATGCCAACCGCGGCTGGATACTCCTGGCGCAGGGAGGATATCCCGCTAAAGCGTTAGAGTGTTTCCGCCAAGCACTACGACTTCAACCAACCTTTGAGTGGGCGCGACGGGGAATCGTCGAAGCGCTCAAGGCAAAGAACCCGCTCTACAGGCTGATGCTGCGCTACTTCTTGTGGAGTTCTAGGCTGAGTAACGGAGCTAGGTTGGGCTTCAGTATCGGCTTGTACTTCGCTTTCCGCCTGCTAGTGGGCGGCATCGCTGCAAGTAGCAACCCTTTGCTGTGGTTCGTGGTGATTGCCTACTGTCTGTTTGTCCTGCTTACCTGGATTGCTGACCCCTTATTCACCTTATTGCTCCGGTTTGACCGCTTCGGGCGATTAACTCTTTCCGAACAAGAGGTTAAAAACTCAAATTTAGTCGGGGCAGTATTTCTAAGCATCTTAATGGCAATTGGTTTGTGGTTGGTGACTAAAAACACCAACATCCTCATCGTCGCCCTCTCACTAGGACTCTTGTTGCTACCGATAACCGCGATGTTAAATTGTCCGGCAGGATGGCCCAGACAGTTTATGGCAACCTACACGATCCTTTTAGCGATCGCATGGCTGGCGGCTATTGGTCTATCATTAGCCGAGCCGCCTCTGGGAGAAATTGGCGTTCAGTTTGCCGGAATTTCCCTAGCTTTTTTCTGGCTTGGTTCGATACTTTCAAGCTGGTTGGCAACTATACTGATGGGCGTCAAAACAAAGCAGTGAGTGCGAGCATTTCAAGTATGTTTTCTTTACCTGAAAACCCTTCTCAAAGGTATTCCCCATAGGTTTTTAGAGCGGTTAAAAGGTTAAAAATATTTTCTCAACACTTTTAAGCTCAACACTTTTAAGCTCAACACTTTTAAAATCTCTCCCAATATTCCAGCGCTCGTTGCTTCCCCTCTGCTACAAACTACTTTCAACCATGACTGCGGGACCGACTGGCTGCGGGGGTAGGCTAGAGGGTTCTAAGGTAACAGCTAAGGTTGAGGTTGTAGCACCACAAGCACCGACGGGAATGGAAATTCGCTCTAAAACAGTTCCCCCCTGACTTGCCCCAAAATTTGCACAAGGTATCTTTTTCTCGTCAACAATTGCCCAAAGTCGATAAATTTGACCAGATGGGACAGCCGGAAGATTTTGAAAGGCGATTACCGCTTTTTGTTCGTCCAGATTAACGAGAATACTTCCAGACGCTGTATTTGCTTTTTCTGTACCTGTGAGCGTATATAAGCGGGTATTCCGCTGTTGTAGAACCTCAAGGGCATCTTTCTGAGCCTGCACCGTTTGAAGTTCTTGCCGCAGCCGAGATTGCACTATCTTTAGATTTTGGCGCAGACGATAATTGTCAAAAGCCAAAGCTAGGGCTAATAGTGCTACCAAACTAGCAAAAAGTTTGCTCCAAGGAAAAGAAACCTGTTTTGGAGCGGGTTCGGGGTTAACTGTCGGATTGGCAGCTTCCAGAATCGTCGAACGCAGATGTGGGGGAGGTGTGACTTCAGGAAGGGCGTAGGGCAAGAGTTCAAGCGATGCCTGCAAACGACTCACTTCTTCAGCCAGTTGCGGATTTTTTTCGAGAATTTGCCTAAATTCCTCCGCTTCTTCAGCGCTAAGATCGCCGAGGACATAACCTGCCATTAATTCTTCTAAGTTTTCGGGATTTAAAGGTTCGGTCATGGTGCAACTATGTTAGAAAATCTTGTAACGTTTGCCTCAATTTCAGTAGTCCCTGACGAGCGCGAGTTTTGACCGTCCCTAAGGGGATATTTAGTTGAGCCGCAATTTCCGATTGACTGAGACCCTGGTAATAGGACATTTCTAAGATTTGACGCTGATTTTCTGAAAGTTGCGCCAAGGCGTCCCGAACTTGCTGCGATCGCTCTCCTAACGAAGCTTGCTCAAAAGGGCTTGCAGAGCTGATTTCAGTCGTCATTGTTTGACGCCAACGCTCTAGAAATTTGTGGGTGGTGCCACGAGAGCGAAGTTTGTCAATCGCACGCGATCGCGTCATTACAGTTAAAAAGCTGCTAAGAGAACCACGAGCGGGATCGTAAGTATTAGTACGCCACAGATGCAGAAAAATCTCTTGAGTGAGGTCTTCTGCTTCTTGGGGATTTTGCAAAATTTTTAATGCTAATCCATAGACAAGAGCGCCATAGCGGTCGTAGAGAGTGCCCAGAGCAGAGGATTGACCAGCTTTAAGTGCTTGAAATAGCTCTGTATCCATCCGGGGCGTTGTATTTGTTGATTTGCCATCGAGAGAGTCAGGATGCATGCGTTCTGGAGAGTAGGTCTAAGCCAATCACTCTTCAGAGTCAATTGCAGGACTTGATTGCTCTGCATCTCTCACAGGAGATAAATTCTCTTTTTCTTTAATACGATCTAAAAGATTAATTGGATTTATTTCAACAAAACCGCTGAACGCCTCCGTAATTCTACGAGTATTGGAATCCAAAATCTTAGTAAAATCATAAGATTTGAAAATACTGTTAATTTGTCAATGAGGTTTCTACTTAATTATGTCGCCGAGCAAGCTTTGAGTTTTTGAGGAGCATCGAATGGAATGGTTCTGGACAATCGCTGGGGTGCTGACTGCGCTCTTGGATGCGATCGCATCCAAGCTTCCAAGAGATACCGCCTTGGTTTCTGGGCTTTTTTGAGTTGGTTCATCATGCCAGAAAACCAGGCAAAGCCTTACTAGCAGTTTTACTTCAACCTCTTTTGGTATACATCTGGGGAATCCATCTTGAGCTAAAAGTACAAGGAATTCAGATGATTGCCCATTAATGTCACCAATCGTTGAGTAAAGGCAATGGAAAGAAACGATACTCCCTGGCTAGAGCAATCCGAGAAGCTGGTGAATATATGGGTTGAGACGGAGAAAATGTGGAAAAGCTGGTTCGATCTCATGAGGTCTGTTACAACTCCGGAAACACTCGTCAATGCTCGCGCAGAGGTCAAGGACGCCCAGCCGCTTTTGGACACTCAGGCGGTCTTTGTGCGTTTCCTGGAGAGATTGACCAGCTCCAGTAAGGACACAAATTTTTTGGTTGAATTGGGCAAGGATTGGCAACCCGTCTTCAACAATTACGCTGATTTGTGGCAAATCTACGAAAAGAATCTGCAAAACTTAGGTCAATTTTGGGCAGAACCACTGCGGCAACCACTAGAGATGGCGACTCAGGCGATGAGCGGCGATCATGCAAGGTCGCCGTCCACCAACCTCTACTGGGACTATCAACAGACCTTTGGCAACTTTCTTTTAAGCCCAAGCCTGGGATATACCCGTGAGTTCAACAACAAACTGCTGAAAAGCTTTGATGCCTGGACAAATTTCTATAAAGCAAGCTTTGACTATCAGTTAGTGCTGCTCGATGTCTGGGTGAAAGCCTGTGAGCAGCTGGTGCGATTGGCATCTTCCCAGGAAAAAGGCGAAACGCTTCAGAACTGGCGGCAGTTTCAGCAAGTCTGGAGTAGGGTATTTGACCAAGCATTCGCACAGACGTTCCGTTCAGAAAATGCTCTTCAGATCCAGGGTAAGTTCTTGAATGCAGCCATGACCTACAGGCTCCACCAGCAACAGCTAATGGAAGTGTTTCTGAAGATGAATGACTTGCCAACTCGCAGCGAAGTCGATGAGATACACCACAGCATCTACGAACTGCGGAAGGAAATTAAAAGCCTGAAAAAAGCTTTAGCAGAATCCCAACGCCGCGAAGTGTCTTGAGGATGCAATGCACGAGTTTACCGAGCTAACCGAAAAACTGTTTAAGGGTGCCCATAACTTAAGTCGCCTGCGCGAGGAGGACATTCAGATTGGGGTGACACCCAAGGAAGAGGTTTACCGCGAAGATAAGGTGGTGCTGTACCGCTTCACTCCCAAGGTGGAGCCTTCACTGAATATCCCCATCCTGATTGTTTACGCTCTCGTGAACCGTCCCTACATCGTCGATTTACAGGAAGGGCGATCGCTTGTTGCTAACTTGCTCAACCTTGGTTTGGATGTTTACCTGATCGACTGGGGTTATCCAAGTCGAGGCGATCGCTTTTTGACCCTTGACGACTACATCAATGGTTATATCAATAACTGTGTGGACGTAGTACGCGATCGCTACAATCTAGAGCAAATCAACCTGTTAGGAATTTGTCAGGGAGGCGCTTTCAGTCTCTGCTACAGTTCCATTTACCCAGAGAAGGTGAAAAACCTAATTACTATGGTCACTCCAGTGGATTTTAACACCAATGAGGGACTGCTCAATGTTTGGGGTGGAAGCACTCTGGGGTCACAAGCTCTGGATGTGGATTTAATGGTAGATACTCTGGGGAACATCCCTGGCGACTTCATGAACTTAGAGTTTTTGATGCTAAAGCCCTTTCAGTTAGGAATTCAGAAGTATATTGACTTTCTGGATACTATCGATGAGGACAAGTTGCTCAACTTTCTCCGCATGGAAAAGTGGATTTTTGATAGTCCTGACCAAGCTGGAGAAGCTTATCGACAGTTTATGAAGGATTTCTACCAGGGAAACAAACTCATCAAAGGCGAGATCGAGATAGGCAAGAAACGAGTAAATCTGGAGAAGATCCGCATCCCAATTTTGAACATATACGCCGAGCAAGATCATCTAGTTCCCTCGGCATCTTCCTTGGCTCTTGAGAAGTATATAGGGAGCGAAGACTATACCGTGCGTTCCTTTCCAGTCGGGCATATCGGGATGTATGTGAGCAGTAAGGTGCAGCGAGACCTTCCTCCCACGATTGTTGATTGGCTGAAGGCGCGAGTTTAGAACAGTTGGCATCTAGCAATTCTCTATTGGATGCAGTAAGGTTTAACCCCACCTCTGCCTCTCCCCGCGAACGGAGAGGGGTTCAATATTCTCCCCTCTCCGTAAACGGAGAGGGGATGGGGGTGAGGTTCCGAGTGTATATTGCACTAAGAGTGAGAACCGCTATATATAAGCTTTGCGGAGCGCTTTTCGGAAGGCTTTGCTAACGCTTTACAGCAGCTGGCGATCGCGCGATCGCAACCCTCCACACCCCCACCTCTTAGGTCTGTGCCGCCTATACCGCAAGCGGTATAGGCGGCACAGAATTTTAATTCGCTAGCATATATGAGCCAGGTTTTCAGTTCCTGGTCAATTAACACCTCAAGACATTCGGACTAGGGTCTAAATACTTCTCCCGATGCCGTCAGTTGTTTCTTGCAACGGCTCAACCCTAGGAGATTCTTAATACCCGATGTCCGAAGCCTCACCCAAGCCAGTCAATCAACTGCTAGCTGCTCTGCCAGATGCTGAGTACCAAGGCCTTGTTCCCAATCTAGAGCACGTCCCGCTCTCTTTTAAACAAGTCCTTTACGAGGTTGGTGAACCAATTAAATACGTCTATTTCCCCGATCGGGCAATCGTTTCTTCCCTCACCACGATGGCAGATGGCTCGATGGTCGAAGTTGCCTTAGTGGGAAATGACGGAGTGGTCGGTCTCCCCGCCGCTTTGGGAGATAACATCGCCACTACAATCGCAATGGTGCAGGTACCAGACTCTGCCATGAGGATGAAGGCAAGCGTGCTGAAAACCGAGTTTCAGCGGGGTGGTTCACTGCAAAGTCTGTTACTGCGCTACATGCAGGCGCTGCACGCCTTCGTTTCCCAAAATGCTGCCTGCAATCGCCTCCATTATCTGGAGGGGAGACTGGCTCGTTGGCTGCTGCTCGTCTGTGACCGTGTAGAGTCAAAGGAGTTGCCCATGACTCATGAATTTATGAGCCAGATGCTGGGTGTACGACGTGCGGGTGTCACGGAGGTGGCTAACGCTCTTCAACAGGCAGAACTGATTCGCTACACTCGTGGCAAAGTTACCATCCTGAATCGGGAAGAATTGGAAGCGGTTTCGTGTGAGTGTTATCAAATCATCCAGGGCGAGTACGCTAGGTTGCTAGGCACTAAGAACGGTTGAGAGTTGTTGTTAGAGGAAGAAGCGATCGCTTCTCTCTAGCTGCTCTCGCAGCTCAATATTGATGAAAGTTGATGAAAGCCGTTGTCTGGCAACCTGTCTAGGCTAGATGAGCTTACTGGTGTTAGACACTGACACCGCCAGTACCGCTAACCCTACAGCTCCCAGTACAGCGATCGCACCCCACTTTGCGGTTGGATGAGTTTCCAGCCTAGTGGAGTAACTGTTCGTCCGTGAGTTCTTGGCGACATCTCCTGCACCAACCTGAGTACAGGTATGGTGTAGGCTTCGCAACCAATCCGGCTATTGCTTTCACTAAATCGTTCCCTTGCTCAAAAGATTTAGCTAATCAACATCAGTTCTGTTCGCTTTACGGGCGATCGGGTTGCTGTCAATACATCCTCAGCGGAATCAACCAGTACGAATTGCAGTTCGCGCCGCACATCTTCCGTTAACTCAAGTTAACGCTATAGCAAATTATTGATTTCTAACTTTATCTTTAGGATGATTTATCCAATGATTTATAGATAAGTTATAGAGAACCAAACGTGAGAATTATCACATTTTATAAAAAACAGTTTCCCTCGCCTTTGTATTTTGAATAACACATTAATTTAATATTTCACTTATTTGGAAGATAGGTTGATATGGCGATCGCTCTTACTCAGTGCATACCATTAGCTAGAGGATAAAAAATGAATCGCAGCTTAAGATGTCTGATAACACAGGGAATTTCATCAAGGAACGATGGGCTTATTACTAATAGACATGGATGGCACGCTCCGCGAACCACTCAGCGGACACCAATACTTCCAACATCCCAAAGATCAACGCATTATTGAAGGTGCTGATATTGCCATTCGCGCCTACAAAGATGATTGGATTATTGTTGGTATCACCAACCAAGGTGGAGTTGCCGCAGGTCATAAGTCTATGCAACGGTGCATCCAGGAACAGCAATACACGCTTGAGTTATTCCCTGAGTTGAGAGAAATTTACTTTTGCCCCGACTTTGAGGGTAAAAAATGTTTCCGCGTCACTCATCACAATGTTCATAACCACAGCCAAACCAAGTGGTCTGGACAGTACCGCAAACCGCAATCGGGTATGTTGCAACTAGCAATGGTGAGACACAAACATACTCCGCAAAATTCGCTTTATGTAGGCGATCGCCCGGAAGATGAACAAGCTGCCCAACGATTAGGTGTACCCTTTCAATGGGCATGGGACTGGATCGCACAACATCAAGAAGCGATCGCTCCCAACCTGACAGAAGCACAGTAACAAGAGAGGATACTCATGGAACGAGAGATTACAGATAGCGACGGCATTACCTGGACGTGCATTCAAGCCTATTCTGGGCTTGACAACAACGCAGAAAACCGGGATGCGGCGCAGGTTAAAGGGCAGGAGGATACCTACTGGGTCGTTTGTACGCCCAGTGGTGGCGCGAAGTCGGTGCGGCTCAAACTTCAGGGTGAATGGGAAAAATCCTACTCTGACGAGATGTTGCTCGATGAAATTCAAGCACAGCAGGAGGTATGATCGCAGCAAAATTCGCTGTATGTAAGCGATCACCCGAAAGATGAACAAGCTGCCCAACGAGTAGGTGTACCCTTTCAATGGGCATGGGACTGGACCTGTGCAACATCAAACTCTAGTCTTAAGTATTCTCTTGGCAGCATCGATACCTGATAAAGCAGCACCTTCCATAAAACCTTGCCACTCGTAAAAAGAGTTAGCGTGTTCGCCAGCAAAGTAAATATTTTTAAACGGTTTACCTTCATTACCTGCAATTGTTGTGAAATAACCGGGGTGATTGCAGGTGTAACTGCCCTGGAATAGGGGGTTAGAAGGCCAGTGTTCTAGATGCACTAAAAAATTATTGCCGTTGCGTGTGGCTGCCTTTAAAGTGCCAGGAAAAACGCGGTTAAGGTCGTTGAGAAAAGCCCCTGCTTCCTGCTGAACTTGATTAGGATTAATGTTTTTGCCTCGATTTCCACCAGAGTAGTCGGTCAGCACTGCTCTATTATTAGTTGCATTTTGTGGGTTTGTTTCCCAAGTGTTTTGATGATTTGATAAATCTGAATAGGATGAGCCGTCACTGCCAAGAGCAACCCAAGGGCGACTATTAAAGCCAACCATCATCTTAGCGTTGGTTCCATAGCGCAAATTATTAATCGCAAATAGTTTCTCGGCAGGCAGTTGAAGACCCTTTAAATCAACTTGGCGCAAAGTTGAGAAGGGAATCGCAAAGACAACTGCATCATATTTGGCAGATGAGGCATCATTAAATGTTAATTCTACTTTGCCTGCACTATCAAAGCGGACTCCTACTAACTGCTTGTTATAGTTAATTTGTCCTTGCAGTCGGTTACGCAGACCTTCAACAATTTGCTGGTTGCCGCCAATAACGTGATAGCGCTCGTCGCTGAAGACACCAAAGGGTGTAAACTTCGATCGCTTGTCGGCGTGAATGAAAAAGAGAAAACTGAGGCTGCTTTGCTGGTCAATTTCTAAACCGTACTCGGCAATATAAGCAGCTTTGATAACACCTTTGAGTAGGTTTCCGGCATTACGGCTATCTAGATAGTCTCGCAGACTGAGCAAGTCGAGCTTTTTGTCAGCATCAGTATAATTGTCGGCGGTGGGCTGTGCAGATAGCGATCGCAAGTCGGTACGCATAGCGGCAACAAAATTGCGGAATTCATCCACAACCACTGACTCTGAATAGCGCTGACCGTTGAAATAGTAAAAAACTTCTCCTGGTTGTTTTGATAAATCTTCTGTCTTGAGGTTAAACTCCCGCACGTATCCCAGCATTGTCTTGTGCAAGTTGTCAATCAACTCGCCGCCTCTTTCCACAACCTGACCGGGAAAATTAACACTCCCAGCAAAATCGCCTCCCAGAGAATAACAGCGACCGCCACTTCTATTGCTTGCTTCAAATACGGTAGCGTTAATCCCGTTTTTCTTCAGTTCGTACCCGCAAGCAAGTCCGGCTAAACCAGCCCCCACAATTCCAACTTTTACATCTGCTGGTACAGGAGCTGCGAGGGTACGGTGAAGCAATCCTGAGCCTACTCCTATTGTCGCGCCGATCGCACTCAGCTTGCCCATATCAGTAAGAAATTCGCGCCGATTCGTGCGCCGTACCGCCATCAATGCCTCTAGAGATGCAATTCGCTCAATTCCCTCGTTGGTGGAGATATTTTGCTCTTGGCAATAGCGAGCAATGCGGATAGCACGTGCTAAGTTGTCGAAGAGTGGGGAACGACTCATGATAGCTTTTTCTCCTCACGCAGAGATTAATTAACGTCCTGTGCAACTTTATACTCAGAACCCTCGTTGTTATCGGGGGCTTTCTTAAAGTTACACGTTGCGCGATCGTCAGTTGAGTGATTCAAGGATGTAAAGCTATCTCTTGCATTGATACTGAAACGAGCGAAAAAAAAATAGTCCCACAAGGACTACTTTTGCATTACAGAATCAGAGCCAAGGAGGGCAGATGAAATAATTTCCAGCCGTAAGCATTAGAACACTGTCTCTACTTCGAGAAGGTATTCTGGTTACGCGCTAGGTTGAGCATTCGATGAACTTGGCATAGCGATTTCTGCTGACTTCACAAATCCGAAGTAGAAAGCGATCGCAGCAGTTAGAGCATTGAGCCAGATATTATTTCCAAAAAGTGGTGTAAGCCCAAACAGCGTATTTGCAAAGGGCAGCAATCCTAAAATAGCACCTGCTGCATAAAGGATAGCGAAGATGCGATTGAACACAATTGCTCCGCTTAAGCTAGTAAATGCCGCAATTCCCCAAACACCCACTAAAACGCCAATTGCATTATGAAAATAGTTGGTGGGGAATACTCCGAATATATAGCCGAAACCTGGTTCGGAGGTAAAGTTCTCAGAAGGAGTGACAAAACCAGGCATAAATCCAGCTAAGCCAAGTGACAAGAAAAGGAGACCTAGGATTAGAGCAGCGTAACGAATTGAAGAAACTGAAGATGTTGATGTTTGCGATGTTGATGTTTGCATGGCAGTATTTTGGTTTTTTAAAATTTTGGGTGTGGGCTAAACAAGTGTTTTGCTGCTGTTGGAGAAATACAGACAGCTTCTAACTGACCATTCAACTTCTAGCGAACCAGGTGGAGTACATCCCGAAGAACGCTATAACCAGCCATATCCCAAAGAAGATAGGCAACAAAACCCAGCATTGCTAGGCGACCGTTCCATAGCTCTTGCTGTGGGTTCCAGCCAAAAATCCAGGCATTGCGATCATCACCGTTATATGCTGGAGCGACCGTAGGGGTTTTAGCAGTATTGATGGTTGAGTTTTTCATAGTGAATCGTTCTCAATGACATTGTTTTGATTTCATGCTATCGAGTAGATTTGCTAGTATTGTCTACCGTTAGGATTGCATTCTACCTATATCTAAAGATTCGATTTGTAACGTTCAACTGTTAATATCGGCACAAGAAAAAGCATCCTTATTTACCGATAAAATTGGGGAGAAAAGCCCGAACTTTTATTCCGGATGATTGACTTCAGGATCGAGCGGAAGTTGAATTGGGTCAGTATCGGGTAGCGTTCCTTGAGCATCGCTACCAGGTACGTCGGGATTGTTGTGAAGATTAACGCGACCTTTTTCCGACTGCTCGCCATCTGCCGCATAAGAGCCTGCAATCGTTGAAGCTCAGCAGTTTTGGCATCGCCTGTGGTCCTGGTTGTGGATGAGAAATTAGAAGCAATGGGATGAGCGATCGCTTCTCCCTCTGGGTTTGTGCTGACTCCTGCTGCAATGTTTGCATCTAAAACAGCACTTCCACCTGCATCGGAGAATGCAAAAACTTGAGCCTGTTGAGATGCGCCAACTTCTTGATTTGGCTCACGTGTTTGATTCGGCATGGATGCATTACTCTTTTCTAATTTCTCGGTGAATCTCTTAGAACAATTACTGTGGTATCAACCTCTCCCCTTCCACTAGCTTCACTCGCGATCGCCATCAGCCACCACTAAAACGAAATACACAAGCCAGAAGCAGCATTTCAGTCAGAGCAACTAGCACTTCAGTTCGTTAGACCTCCTGCATGAATGGTCAAGTAGTGTGCCAGTTCATAATCGAGATTGCACAATAAGGGAGTAGATCAGCATCAAGAAACTGGGGAGTTGGTATGCCGTATACGGAGCT